>CAZMNL010000013.1:0-18759 GCA_964567525.1 uncultured Anaerolineaceae bacterium | reverse complement strand
ATTTTCAGTGAAACAGTCATCGATTATGGCTCAAACGTAAAATAGCCACACCCGATTTAAACATCTCCAGTTGGACATACAACCAGAAATTTTCGATCTGCCGCTGCAAGCGATCCCCAGCTATACGGATCATGTACGCAGTTTCGGCAATCTGATCGGGAGCCATCATCGCGCTATCCAACATCAAGAATTCAGCGTGTCCCACCAGACTCGTCAGGGGGGTACGCAGTTCATGCGGGAGCGTTACAGTCAATGACTCGCGCCAATCGTCCAGTTTGCGTCGGTAGGTTTGGGCTACCAACCCCTGCTGTTTTAACCGCGCATGGACAGCCATCAGGAGATCATCGCGAGTAAACGGTTTGGTAATGTAATCATCCGCGCCCAGTTCCATGCCCTGACGCCGGTGTTCGTAATCGGCTTTTGCCGTCAGAAACACAAATGGGATATGGCGTGTTGCACTCTCTTGTTGCAGCGCCAACAAAACCCCATGGCCGTCTATCTGGGGCATCATAACGTCTGATATAATCAAATCAGGCTGGTGCTCGCGTGCCAGTTCAACACCGTCCAGACCGTTGCCCGCACCGAGTACGTGGAAACCTTCAAAACGCAGCATCAACATCATCTCTGCCAGCAGGGCGGCTTCGTCTTCAATGATCAGAATAGTTGCCATTGCATGATTCCTATAGCATTATTTTGAGTTGATCAGGCAAACAATCGCGCCAAATATACAAAGTTTAGATAAAACATAGTATAACTAAAGTCGTTGTGTGTGCCGCCGAAAATCAAAAACGAGGTAATAGACGTATGGGAACTATAAGCGGTAAGAACTCTCTGGCAACGTTCCCTGATGAAAACCCAAACCCAATGCTGCGGCTGACCCTGGATGGAAACCTGCTCTATGCCAATGGAGCCGCCCGACGATTGCTCAATGAGTGCAATCCCGAACGGAACATCATCCCGGCAGAATGGCGGCAGTTGGTCAATGATCTGCTCGAAAAGCCTCGAAACCACGAGAGCGAATACCGCTGCGAGGGTAAAATCTATTCATGTATGTTTGTGCCCGTGCTGGATGCAGGCTATGTCAACGTATACGGAATCGAGATCACCGGTCGTAAACGCGCCGAAGACGCCCTGCGCAACAGTGAAGAACAACTGCGTTCGCTGATTGCATCTTTGGATGATCTCGTATTCTCGGTAGATTTAGACGGGCGTTTTCTGGTCTATCACGAAGCCGCGGACACCTCCCACGATACGCCGATCACGCCATCCCAGCTATTTATCGGCAAACATTACATGGACGTGCTGCCATCCGAAATGGCGCAGCCATTGGCCCAAACCATCAAACAGACCATCGCCTCGCTCAAAACCGAGCAGTTTGAATACAGCCTCGCCATTGACCGGATGCCGCGCTATTTCCGCGCACGGGTTTCTCCCTTGATTGCGCCTGATATACGCCTGATCGGATTTACGGTGGTAGCCAGCGATGTGACGCCGGCCAAGCTCGCACGCCAGCGCCACCAGCGCCTGTTAGAACTGGAACAGCTCCACCGCACGATCACGGCCATCTTTTTGCAGACAGACGATCTGAACGAGGCATTAGATCATGTACTGACACTGATCGGACAGTCGTTGGATGTGTCGCGCGCCTACGTGTTTAACTATAACAATAATGGCATGGGGCAAAACAGCATTCATGAATGGTGCGCGCATAATGTCATACCGTTAGGCGAGCAGCTTCCCGGTCTGCGATTTGACGAGCGTTTCCCTTCCTGGCTGCCGATCCTCTCTGAACAGGGCATGATTGCGCCATACAACGACATCAGCGAACTGCCCGAAGATATTCAAGTCATCCTCTCGCAGCAAGGCGTCCAAACGCTGCTGGTACTGCCGTTCTATGTGGACAGCCGCCTGCAAGGTTTTGTGGGCTTTGACGAAACACGCTATCCCCGGCAGTGGCAGCCGGAAGAAATTGCCGCCCTGCGCACCCTGTCCGATAGCTACGCGCGCATGTTGGAACGCTACAACGCGCAGCGCGAACTGATCCGCGCGCGTGACGCCGCGATCAATTCGGCGCGATTGAAGTCGGAGTTTATCTCCAACATCAGCCATGAAATCCGCACGCCGCTCAGCCAGGTCCTGGGCATGATTGACCTGCTATTCGACACAGATTTAGACGAGCAGCAAGACGAACTACTCGGTGTGGCCCAGCTTGGCGCGCGCCATTTGCTCTCCGTAGTCAACGATATCCTGGACTTTTCCGAACTCGAAACCGGCAAAATGGACCTGGAAATTCAGCCGTTTGATGTGCGCGTCATGCTCCACGAGATCGATACTGTAATGCAACCTCTGGCCCACCAGAAACAGATCGCGCTGGTGACGCATGTAGCCTCGGATGTGCCCGGCAGAATACTGGGCGACTCGGTGCGTATTCAACAGGTTTTGACGAACCTGGTGAGCAATGGCATCAAGTTCACACCATCCGGCAGTGTACAAATCCAGGTCCACCAGATCAACCGTATTCAGGATTACAGTATGCTGCGCTTCGCGGTCATTGATACCGGCATCGGCATTGCCGAAGAACACCAGCAGAACATCTTTAACAGCTTTGTGCAGGGCGACGGTTCCTCGACCCGGCGCTACGGCGGAACCGGGTTAGGGCTGGCTATCGCCCAGCAGCTTGTGCAGTTGATGGGCAGCACGATTGTCGTGCGAAGCCGCCAGGGCCAGGGCAGCGCGTTTGAGTTCAATCTGACGCTGCGTATCGTGGATTGAGGCATGATGCAGCCCATCAATACGCCCGCGCTCACTTATGCCGCGATTGACCTGAGCGCTATCGCGCACAACATCCGCACGCTTGCCGATCATATCGGACCATCCAAAATCCTGATCGCTGTCGTCAAAGCCAACGGCTACGGTCATGGGGCGGTCGAGGTGGCGCGCGCTGCGCTCGCAAACGGTGCGCAGCGTCTCGCCGTTGCGCGCGTGGAAGAAGGGATCGAACTCCGCGCGGCGGGCATTACCGCGCCGGTCCTGGTCATGAACTACACGCCCGCTGAAGCGTGCTGTTACGCCGTCGAACACAACCTGACGCTGACCATCAACGATCCGCACATTGCCCACGCGCTCGCCCAGGCAGCCCGTGAGCACGATCAGCGCGTGCCGATTCACATCAAGATCGATACCGGCATGGGGCGGTTTGGCTTGCTGCCCGGTGAAGTGCTGCCGTATGTCGCGCAGATATCCCAACACCCTGAACTCGTGATTGAGGGCATTTTCAGTCACTTTTCGGTCGCGGACGAAGCGGATTTGAACTACACCCACGAACAACTGCGCATCTTTAACGACATCGTGTTGCAGCTTAACGCCGCAGGCCACGCGATCCCGATCCGCCACATCGCCAACAGCGCAGCCACGCTCAGCCTGCCCGAAGCGCATCTCGACGCCGTGCGCGCAGGGTTGGCGATCTACGGCATGTACCCCAGCGAGCACGTCAATCACGGCGTCGTGCTGCGGCCTGCGATGACGCTCAAAAGCCGGGTAGCGCGGGTGCGCACGCTCCCGGCGGGCAGCAGCATCAGCTACGGGCGCACGTACATCACCGAACGCGCGATGCCGGTCGCGCTGGTTCCGGTCGGCTACGGAGACGGCTATCACCGGTTGGCCTCTAACCGGGGAGCTGTGCTGATCAACGGACGGCGCGCGCCGATCCTGGGCCGCGTGTGCATGGACCAGATCATCGTCGATATCAGCCAAACCGGACCGGTTGCGCTCGATCACGAGGTTGTGCTGCTGGGCCGCCAGGAGGATGAGTGCATCACGGCGGAAGAGGTCGCCGAATGGGCCAGCACGATCAACTACGAAGTCACCACTTCGGTGCTGCCGCGCGCCCGGCGGGTTTATCTCGACGGCACCAGCGCCTAAAGCTCGTCCAACATCTCCGGCGTGAAGACGCTCAGCGACTCCAGCACGCGATCCGCTTTCGCCAGCACATGCTCAGCGGGGCGATGGTGCGCACCGGGCACGGCGATCACTTTCACGCCCGCCGCGTGACCGGACAGAATCCCGTTACCGGAATCTTCAAACACGACCGTGCGCGCAGGTTCCACGCCCATGCGCGCCATGATTTCGAGGTAAATATCCGGCGCGGGCTTGCCGCGCGGCATATCATCGGCGGAGAGCACGTGCCCGAACTTCGACGCCCACCCCGTCGTACCCAATACAGCGTCAATCAGGCGATAAGGCGCGCCGGAGGCCAGCCCCAGGGGATAGCGCCCGTTAAGCCGCTCAAGCGCCTCGGATGCCCCCGGCAGGATCGGGACGTGTTCGCGGTAGTACGCTTCCATCTGGCTCACCACTTTGTCGATGATCTGCTCGACCGTGAAGGCGTGATCCAGCTTCTCCGCGAGATATTCCGCCCAGGCGCGCGTGCTGGACCCCATCACGCGCTCTTGATCGGCTTCCGTCCAGCGCAGCCGGTCGGCCCCAAACGCCTCGATGCGCGCGCGCTGCCACAGCGGCTCCGAATCGACCAGCAGCCCATCCATATCAAACACTACAGCTTGGATCATACGATTCTCGTCTTTGTCCTTGGCATTCACGCGCCCGCGCGCGTGTGTCTGGCGTCTCGATTGTAGCAGGCTGCCGACGAAAAAACAGCCGATAATATATCATCGGCTGTATCCCAAAATCCCGCAGCCCAGCGAAGCGGTCACACTTTCTTATCCGAACGCGGATCGAGCGCATCCCGCAGACCGTCGCCGATAAAGTTGATGCTCATCACGGTCAGCACGATCAACAGGCCGGGAAAGATCCACAACCAGGGTGCGACCTCAAAGTCTTTGTGCGCGGCCTGTATGATGTTGCCCCAGCTTGACGTCGGCTGCCGCACGCCAAAGCCCAAAAAGCTGATATAGGCTTCGCGCAGGATTGACTGCGCAATGCCCAGTGTCGCCGCCACGATGATCGGAGCCATCGCATTCGGCAGGATGTGGTTGCGGATGATCCACAAATCCGACGCGCCCGCCGCCCGCGCCGCCGTGACGAACTCGCTCTCTTTCAGTTGCAGAAAGCTCGACCGCACGATGCGCGCCAGGTACATCCAGCTTGTCAGGCCAATCACCATGATGATCACGACCACACTGCCGCTGAAGGTGCGTCCGAGCAGCGAAATATCGCTGACTTTGTTGGCGAACAGCTTGGACAGCACCAGCAGCAGCAGCAGTGTGGGAATACTCAGCATTGCTTCGGTCAGGCGCATCAAAGTGATATCCACCATCCCCCCGAAGTAGCCGGTCAAGGCCCCGATCAGCGTGCCAACGGATACCGATACGATCACGGCAAAAATGCCGATGATCAGCGATATCTGCCCACCGTAGACTGTCCGCGCCATCAGATCACGCCCGATGGTGTCCGTGCCAAAGGGGTGCTCCAGGGAGGGCGCGGACCGCTGAATACTCGGAGCCGCGCGGTTGGCATCCGCTTCAGAAAACACCATCGAGCCGATTACGATATACAGGATCAGCGCCGTCAGGATCAACGTCCCGGTGAGCGCCATCCGGTGACGCAGGAATCGCCGCACGACTCGCCGCCAGGGAGCCTCAAATTCCGGCATAGTCTCGCTAAGTTGGAGGGGCAGCGCATCATTGTTATGAGTCTGTTCAGCGGTGGTCATCATGCCCTCCCTACGAAAACCGGATCCGAGGATCGAACCAGGTATATACAATATCAGTCAACAGTTGGAAGATGACCACCGCCGCCGATATCATCATCAGTAGCCCCATCAGCACGGGAAAATCAGGATAATCCAGCGAATCCAGGAACAGCCGCCCCATGCCCGGCCAGGAGAAGATTTTTTCCGTCACGACCGCGCCCCCCAGCAGCAGCGGCAGGTCCATGCCGATCAGCGTGATCAGCGGCAGCGCGGCGTTTTTCAGCGCGTGCATGAACAGAATCCGCCGTTCCCTTAACCCTTTGGCGCGCGCCGTGCGGATGTAGTCCGAGTTCAGTACTTCGAGCATACTGGCGCGGATATAGCGGCTGTAGCTGGCAATCGAGATCAGCGAAATCGTCGCTACCGGCAGCACGTGGCTTCTGACCTCTTGCCAGAACGACGTTTTGCCCGTCACCATTTGTTCACGCGTAGCGGATGTTGTAGAAAAATGCGGCAGACCCCACTCGTTAAACTTCAGCGCAAAAATGTATAGCAGAATCAAACCAATCAAAAAGACCGGCATGGAGTAAGCGACAAACGAGCAGCCGGTGAATATATGGTCAAACAAGGAATACTGGCGCACCGCTGAATAGATGCCGATAAACAGCGCAAACACCACGATCACGATTTCCGCCGACAGCATCAACGAGAGTGTGTCCGGCAGCTTGTCCCAGATCACGTCCGTCACGGGTTCTTTGGTCTTGACGGAGTTGCCGAAGTCTCCGCGCAGCACACCCTTACCGCGCCCGCTGCGATCCGGCGTGCCATCACCGTCGATGTCGATCTCGACGTGCTCGTCACCCACCAACCAATACCAGTAGCGCACATACATCGGCTCGTCATAGTGGTTGGCGCGGCTCAACTGTTCGCGGATGTTGGGGCGCAGGTTTTCCGGGTTGCGCACCGCCATCGAGAGCGGATCAGCCGACAGGTTGATCAGCCAGAAAAGCGCCACGCTGATCACAAACAACAGCATTACAGCTTGAATGAGGCGGCGAATAATGTAATTTGACATAAGCGGATTCCATGCCTGAAGTGTGGGGCAAACCGCCCGAAGCGGCCTGCCCCACCTACTCGGTCATTTATAACGTGTTAGAGGCCATTTGAAAACCTCACCCCCCGGCCCCCTCTCCACACGCGGAGAGGGGGAGAACGGGAGCGGTTAAGTCCCCTCTCCGGAGGCTGGAGAGGGGATTTAGGGGTGAGGTGAACGTAAGTCAAGCCCAACACACGACTTGTTAAATAGCCTCTTAGCGTATTACTCGACCGACCATTCATTGATCGCCCAGAACGGCGTGACCCCATTCAAGCGTGCGTTCTTCACGCGGTCATTCACGACCCACAGGTCGGCATCATGCCACACCCCGGCCCAAACAACCTGTTCGGCCAGCAGCGCGTCGATCTCGTGGAAGACGGCGATGCGCGCGTCGTAGTCCATCGTGCTCGACTGCTGCGCAAACAGCGCGTCAAGCTGCTCGTCACAGAAACCAGTCCAGTTATTGCCGAACGGCTGGTCGCTGCTCGGAATCTGTGAGCACAGGAAGCGGCTGGTGTCCGGGTCCGGGAAAGCATTCGGGCTGGCGGACCACTGCGCGATGTCGTAATCACCGACCGCCACCGGGCCACCTTCACCATAGCTGTTGAAGTAGATGTCAGACGGGTAGTTGATCAGTTCCAGTTCAATGCCGACCGCCTGCAACTGCTGCTGTGCAACAGCCTGAACATCCATGCGAATCTGGCGCGTGTTGGTTACCAAACGCAGCGAGAGCTTTTCGCCGTCTTTATCGCGGATACCGTCGCCGTCGCTGTCTACCCAACCGGCCTCGTCAAGCAACTGTGCGGCCATATCGGGATCATAGGGCAGGTTTTCTACGTCGGGGTTGTCGTAAGGCGTGTTTTCCCAGTACGAGTCCGCCGGGTAGGTCAGACCCAAAAGCAGTTCCTCGGTGATCTCATTGCGGTTGAACGCCATCACCAGCGCCTTACGCACATTGACATCCAGCATGGCAGGGTGCGCGGTGTCCGGGTTGACGTTCATATACCAGGCTTCATTATAGCCAGACGGGATCACGCTCACCGCAACGCTGCCGTTTTGTTCCAGACGCGGCACGTCAGAATAAGCGATGAACGTGCCAATATCGGCATCACCATTTTCCAGCGCCAGCACATACGCCGCACTGTCAGGGATGAACGCAATCGACACGACTTCGATTTCCGGCATTTCATCATAGAAATTTTCGTTGCGGACAAAGCGAATGAACGTGCCGGTTTCCCATACATCGAACACATACGGGCCGCTGCCGACTTCCGGCGCGCGGTTCCAGGACGCGAAATCGAGCGTGAACTCTTCTTCGAAGACCGGGCGCAGCACGTGTTCGGGCAGCACATAGCTGAACAACCAGCCCAGCCAGGGCGCGAACGGCTCGTTAAAGGTCACGACAACCGTCTGCATATCCGGCGCTTCCACGTTGGCGATCTTCTCATCGTAAGGGAAGCGGCTCAGCGGCGTGTTGTTCTCATCCATGATCATCTCATAGGTGAACATGAAGTCTTCCGCGTCGAGCACTTCGCCGTCCGACCACACGATATCATCACGCAGCTTGAGCGTGATCACAGTGCCGTCATCAGAGATGCCGCCGTTTTCCTGGCTGGGAATTTCCGTCACCAGGACCGCGTGCGGGTTGAGTTCGTCGTCAAAGTCCCAGGCCGGGGCCAGGTACAACCCGCGCGAAATGCCGGTGAAATACATGGTCGAATACATCGGGTTGAGGTTGTCAAATTCCTGGTCAAACGCCACGATCAGCGCGGTTACGTCCTGGGCCTGCGACAGCCCCACCGGAAGCGCCACCGACAGTATGAACAAAACAACAATCGTCAAAAAAACAGGCTTACGCTGCATATCTCTCGCTCTCCTTGATTTTTATGTTTATATTACTAACACTTGTTGCAAACACTCTGCAATAGACCCTCCTGCTCCTTTATACGCGCTGATTGCACAAATATTTATCAGCGTCAATGCTGTTTTTTTTCGGTGAAATGCAGCAGCTTAACCGCCCTTATCGCCACGCGCCGCTTGCTGCTGGCGTAAAACGCTCACTAACGCAAGCCCGGATGCCTGAATGTGTTCGCGCATCAACCGCTCAGCAGCATCCGAATCGTGGGCGGCAAGCGCGTCTAGAATAGCAACATGCTCATGGGTATCGGTCGCGTCACGTTCAGGCAGCACATACACCACCGTGTGAGCAAAATTGCTCCACAGCATCGTGGGGAATGCATCCCACATTTGCTGCAAGGTGCGGATCAAATATGCCCGGCGGCTGGCACGGAAAATCGTTTCGTGAAAGTGGCGATTCAACTGGCGGTATTCAGCGAGGTCTTCGGGGGCCATGTGGTCGTCCATCTGAGCCTGAAGATGTTGCAGGTGTTCCAACTCGTCCGGTTCGATGCGCTCAGCAGCAGCACGCGCGGTCATGCCCTCTAGCAGGCTGCGATGCGCGTAGAGGTCCTCGACATCCTCCGGGGAAAATGCGACCACGCGCATCCCGCGATAGGGGATGTGCTCGACCAATCCCTCGGCAGCGAGTTCCTTCAGCGCCTCGCGCACGGGCATCTGGCTGACATTGAATTCTTCGGCAAGCTGGCGCTGCCGCAGCCATTGACCGGGTTTGAGACTGCCTTCAAGGATGGCCGCGCGCAGCCGGTCAGCGACCAGGTGTTGCAACTGCGAACGAGCCGACAGGGCATCTTCAGACATGGCAATATCCTGCGTGATATTATATATAATATTTAATTTCAATCAGCATACCACAGGATCGTGGCGCAGACAAGCACCCTCACAAATCCGCGAAACCGTCCAGAATGCGCGCGATATGCCGCGCGCCGTTCAGGAAATCAACCAGCCGGATATGTTCGTCGGGCGCGTGGATACGATTATCCCAATACGCAATGCCGGGAAAGAGTACGGGAATTTGCATCGGGCGCACAAACGTATACACCGGCGAACTGCCGCCAACCATCGGGCTGAAAATGCACGGCTTGCCGTACACATCCTCAGCAGCAGCAGCGGAAAGCTGCACGACCGGGGCATCAGGGTCCACGCGCGCGGGCCACATCGGGCCTTCCGAGATGAGTTCCACATCGTCGAAGCCGTTGTCATCCAGGTAAGCGCGTAAGTTGGCGAAGATAATATCCGGGTCTTGATCGGGCACCAGCCGAAAATCGAGCTTAACCATCGCCTCCGACGGAATCACGGTTTTCGAGCCTTCGCCACCGTAACCCGACACGAACCCGCAGATATTGCTGGTTGGTGCGAAGACCGCACGAGCCAGGTCCACACCGTGCAGATTGTTAACGAAGTGGCGCACGCCGAAATACTGGCGCAGTTCCGCTTCGGGATCGGGCATCGCCTCAAAGAAGACGATATCGCGCGCGGAAGGCGGGATAACGTCATCGTAAAAGCCGGGGATGTTCACATATCCGTCAGGGTTGCGAATCAGGTTCAGCGCGTCGATCATGCGCCATGCCGCGTTAGGCAGCGCGTGCGCATCGCCGGAATGTGCATCGCGGCTCAGCGTGCGCACACGCAGTTCGATGCACATCACGCCGCGCACGCCAAAACGCATGATGGCGCGCCCGTCAGAGTTGATTCCACCCGTCTCCCAGATCGCCGCCTGACCCTGCAACAACGACAGGTGATCGAGTACGAACTGCTCCAGATGCGGGCTGCCGATCTCCTCCTCCCCTTCGGCCACGAACGTCACACCGCAGGGCAGTGTCCCGTTGTGTGCCGCGCGCACCGCATCAAGCGCCGCCAGCCGCGCGACCAACTGCCCCTTATCATCCGACGCGCCGCGCGCGAACAACTTGCCGTCACGCATGGTTGGTTCAAAGGGGGGCGAAGTCCACAGATCGAGCGGTTCGGGCGGCTGCACATCGTAGTGATTGTAAAACAACATGGTGCTTTCCGATGTACCGCGTGCGTGTCCGACTACAATCGGCGCACCGGGCGTTTCAAACACCTGCACATCCAGGCCATGCTGCCGAAACGTCTCCGCGACCAGTGCGCCACACGCATGTACGCCCTCACCGCTGGCAGAGATACTCGGTTGGGCACACAAGCGTGCAGTTTCATCAATGTACTTTTCCAGGTGAGTTTCAAGAAAACGGTCCAGGTGTTGCGTGCAATCTGCCACAGCCAAAAACTCCTCAACATAAAGCGAAACATCAGGTATAATTATATATCATATACTATGTGCGGTGTGCAAACAATTGGCGTGACAGGGCATTGAAGTGTATTGTTTGTACGTTCAAACAAAGATCATCAGGACACAACATGACAGACGATCTGAGCGGCCAAACAGTCAAAGGGTACGACATCACCGAGCGCATCGGAACCGGGAGCTTCGGCGCGGTTTACCGGGCGATACAGCCATCCGTCGGGCGCGAGGTGGCAATTAAGATCATCCTGCCGGACTACGCCAACCGCCCGGAATTTGTGCGCCGCTTCGATACCGAAGCGCGGCTGGTCGCCCGGCTCGAACACCCGCACATCGTGCCACTGTTTGACTACTGGCGCGAACCCGACCGCGCCTATATCGTCATGCGTCTGCTACCCCGTAATCTGCGCGCACAGATCGTTGACAATGGCCCGCTGCCCGTCCAGGAAATCATCACGCTGGTGGATCAAATCGCCTCTGCGCTGGCGATATCGCACCGTCACGGCGTCGTTCACCGCGACATCAAACCTGATAACATCCTGCTGGATGATCAAGGCAACGCCTATCTGACCGATTTCGGACTGGCGGAAGTGATCCAGAGCAGCGTTTCCCAGGAAGACCAGGGTATCACCGGCTCTCCCGCGTATATGTCACCGGAGCAGTTAAAGGGCCAGTCCGTCACGCCGCAATCTGATATTTACGCGCTGGGCATCGTAATCTACGAAATGCTGACCGGCGCGCACCCTTTTGGCATTGAGTCCAATATCTCCGACCTGATCCGCAGACACCTGCTTGAACTGCTGCCTCCAATCACGACTTATAACCCACAATTCAATGAAGCCACTGATTATGTAATCCAACGTGCTACCAACAAAGACATTGACGCGCGTTATCAGGATGTGCTCGCGCTTGCCAACGACCTGCGCAGCGCCCTATCCGGCGAAAAGACGTTTGTTTTCACCGGTCCATACGACAAAGACACACGCAACCCCTACAAAGGGCTGCTCGCTTTTGAAGAAGTTGATGCGGCGTATTTCTTCGGGCGCGAAAAATTAATCGGCAACCTGTTAGATAAACTGCACGACGATCAGGCCTTGGCGCGTTTTCTGGCGGTGGTCGGTCCCAGCGGCAGCGGCAAATCCAGCCTGATTTATGCTGGCGTTGTTCCAGCACTGCGCAGCGGCGCGCTGCCTGGCTCCAATAGATGGTTTGTAACGACCATGGTGCCCTCGACGAACCCCCTGTCCGAACTGGAAAGCGCCCTGCTCAGCGTGGCTGTCAAACCGGTAGATCATCTTCAAGACCAGCTCCGTACCGACTCACGCGGGCTGGTGACTGCCGTCCAACAGGTGCTCACGGATACCGACAACGACCTGCTGCTGATCATTGACCAGTTCGAGGAAGTGTTCACGCTGGTCCCTGATGAAACCGAACGAGTGCAGTTCCTCAACCTGCTGTACACCGCCACCATCGATCCGCACAGCCGCCTGCATATCATCGTCACGCTGCGCGCCGACTTTTACGACCGCCCCCTGCTTTACGATACCTTCGGGGCCTTGATGCAGGCACGCACCCATATCGTGCTGCCGCTGAGTGAAAGCGAACTGGAACGTGCCATTGTCGCCCCGGCGCAGCGTGTCGGCGTGCAGATCGAACCCAACCTGACCGCTGCAATTATTGCCGATGTGCGCGCCGAACCAGGCGCACTGCCGCTGATGCAGTACGCGCTGACCGAAGTCTTCGAACGCCGTGACGGGCAGATCATGACCCTGGAAGGCTACGAGGATATCGGGCGGGCGGCGGGCGCACTTGCCCGCCGCGCGGAGCGAGTCTACATGCGGCTGACCGATCAGCAGCAGGCAATCACGCAGCAGTTATTCCTGCGGCTGGTCACGCTGGGCGAGGGCACGGAAGATGTACGCCGCCGCGCCAACCGCGTGGAACTGCTCTCCGCCGTAGATGACCCTGTACAGCTTGAAAATGTGCTGGATATTTTTGGTCGTCACCGGCTGCTCAGCTTTGATCACGAACCGGCCACCCGCGAGCCTACTGTCGAAGTCGCCCATGAAGCCCTGCTGCGTGAGTGGACCCGGCTGCGCGGTTGGCTGGACGATTCGCGCGAAGACGTGCGCCAGCAGCGGCGGCTGGCCGGGTTAGCGAACGAGTGGCGACACGCCGGGCAGGACCCCAGCTTTCTCTTACGCGGCGCGCAGCTTGAACATATCGAATTCTGGCTTGAAAACACCATCATCGCGCTGACCGATCATGAGCGCACCTTCATCAACGCCAGCATCGCTATCCGCCAACAGCAAAAAGCCGCCGAAAAAGCCCGGCTCGAACGTGAGGCCGCGCTCGAAGCACGCGCGCGGCGCTTCCAACGCCGGTTGATCGGCGTGATGTTCGTCGCACTGGTGATCGCGGTGGTGCTGGTGTTCATTGCCATTGAGCAAAGCCTGGAAGCGCAAGATGCCCGCCGCGATGCTGAAGATAACGCCAATATCGCGCAAGCCGAAGCCGCCGGTGCTGCCACCGCCGCCGCCATCGCTGAGCTGCGCGCCGAGGAACTGCAATCGCTGGCGCTGGTCGCAGACGCCGAACGCGCATATGGCGAAAATAGCTACGATCTGGCGCTGGCCCTGGCGGTCGAAGCAAACCGCATTCCTCACTCCCCGGTGGATGCACAACGCCTGTTATCCGAACTCGGCGCTAACGCTGCCCGGCGCGTCTATATCGGGCACACCGACAGCGTGAACACGGTTGCGCTCAGCCCGGACGGTGTACATTTGCTGTCAGGGTCGGATAACGGCACCCTGATATACTGGGATATCGCCGCTTCCGCCCCGCTGAACAGTTGGGCCGGGCACGAAAACCGCGTGCGCAGCGTCGCATTTTTGCCCGGCGGCCAGCAGGCCATCTCTGGCGGTGATGATGGACTGCTCAAACTGTGGGATGTGGAAACCGGCGAGCTTGTGCGCACCTTTAGCGGCCATGACGATGATATCTTCGCCACAGCCACCCACCCTGACGGCACGCAAATTCTCTCCGGTTCGCGGGATCGCACAGCAATCCTGTGGGATGTCGCATCGGGCGAGATCGTCCGGCGCTTTGGTAACGCCGCCGAAAAGCACGATCAGCGCGTGACCAGCGTGGCTTTCAGCCCGGATGGAAACCTGATTATCACCGGTTCGGCAGACAACACGCTGATCCTGTGGGACACCGAGTCGGGCGCATTTATCGCGCAGATGACCGCACACAGAGATACGATCAACGATGTTGCCTTTAGCCCGGATGGAACGCAGATTCTTTCCGCATCTTCCGACAACACCCTGATCTTGTGGAATGCCGCCTCTGCCAGCATGATCACACGGTTAGAGGGTCACACCGAGCGCGTATCCAGTGTGGCTTTCAGCCCGGACGGACGCCGCGCGATCTCCGGGGCCGGTAACCCCTTTGCGGGGATTTCATCCGACAACAGCCTGATCCTGTGGAATCTGTTTCTGGCGCAGCCGGAACGCCACTACGTGGGACACCAGTTGTTTGTCAGCGATGTCGCGTTCAGTCCTGATGGGCATTTCATGGTTTCGGCTTCGGCGGACCGCACCCTGCGCCAGTGGTCCACGATCTACGATCTGGAACTCGTCCGCTACGTCACGCCGGAAACACCCTACGACGCCGCAGCGTTTGATACCGCGCATCATATCGCCTGGGTCGCGCGCAGTGATAGCAGCATCGAACGCCAAACCCTGAATCCCGGCGCGCCCATTGGAGAGCAGGTCATATTCGCCAGTGACGCACATACGGGAACGATCACCGCAATGGCGCTCAGTCCCGACGGTACGCGGCTGATCTCGGCCTCCACTGACCGCACGCTCGTGCTTTGGGATATCTCCACCTATACGGCCCTGTATACCTTGACCGGGCATACCCAAACCGTGACCAGCGTGGCCTTCAGTCCGGATGGCACGCGTGCGATCTCCGGTTCGCAGGATCGCACTGTGATCCTGTGGGATGTCACCAGCGGCGAAGCGCTGCGCACCTTCGAAGCGCGGCATACCAACATTATCCAGGCTGTCGCCTTCAGCCCGGATGGACAATACGCGCTTTCCGGCGCATTGGACGCCACCGTCATTTTGTGGGACGTGACGACGGGCACGGCGAAAAGCATTTTCCGGGGGCATGATGACGGTGTACATGCCGTCACGTTTAACACTGACGGCACGCGCGCGATCTCCGGCTCGCGCGACAAAACCGCGATTGTGTGGGATGTAACCACCGGGGCGATCTTACAGCGCCTGGGCGCAGCCGGGAAAGGTCACACGGACTGGATCACGGCAGTCGCGTTCAGCGATGACGGGACGCGCGCGCTCACTGGGTCACGGGATCGCACGGTTTTTCTGTGGGATATCGCAACCGGCAGCATCGTGCGCCACGATCAAGGACACGGGGGAACCATCATCCAAGTCGGTTTTTCACCGGGTTCCACATACAGTTTCTCAACCTGCGATGAAGGTGCAACGCGCTTATGGCCGGCGGACCAGGCCGGGCTGCTGGCGTGGACTACCACTCACCGTTACGTGCGCGAACTCACCTGCGAGGAACAGGTACGCTATCGCCTGGGAGAATGCAAAGAAACCGCACAGGCCGGGGACGCCCTGAGTACGCCCCCGGCGGCTGACTGATCAACGGCTAACGATCCAGGCGCTTGATACGGCCCTCGGTCGCCGGAAACATGATCGGGCTGTTGGCCTCGATATACTGGCGCACAATCTCATCCAGCGTGCGCCCGAAGTCATACGCATCACCGGCATTGCTGGCGAACATGCCATAATCATCGCCGCCGACAAACAGGTAATCATTGGTAGCGACGGTATATAGTTCATCAGGGTCGAGCAGTTCGTAATCCCCGCCTTCATCCAGCACTTCAACACTGACGATCCGCCGCCCGGCAGTTTGCGAGCCATCCCACGTGAACCGCAAACCGGAAACCTGCAAGAACCGCCCGGTGCCCTCGGTCGCCTCCACGCGCGAAACGCCGTTTTCCAGCGCGGCCAGCACATCCGCGCCGCTCAACTCAAAGATCAGGTACGTGTTGCTGAACGGCAGCACCTGGTACACATCCCCGACCGTGATCACGCCGGGATCGATACTGGCGCGGATCGCGCCGCCGTTGTGAAACGCGATCTGTGCGCCGGTTTCCGCGCGGATGGCATCCGCGATCAGGTTTCCCATGCTGCATTCGGCATAACGGCAAACCTCGCGCTCGCCTTCGAGATAATTCTGCGTTTCGCCGATGGCCTCATCAAGAAACAGTGGCAGTTCGGCGCGCAGGTCTTCGACCAGCGCTATCATATCGGGGTCATCGAGTATATCCGGTGTGAGAAACACGGCATCGCCCGCCCAGTCTGCGATCACACCGGCGGCATCGAATGTGACATCCAAGCGCCCCATCACGCGATTGTGCAGCCACGCCTGCACCACCAGGACGGGTTCACCGGCTGCGCTCTGGATCACAGTCGGATACGGACCTTCAGCACTTTCGTGCGCGATGTTGGTCAGCAGGGTACCGCTATCACCACCCACAATCACATCAATACCGGCAAGCTGTGTCGCCAGGTCCAGGTCGTTGAAATAGCCCAGGTGCGAAATCAGCACGATTTTGTTCACCCCATCCACAAGCAGCGCATCAGCAGCAGACTGCACCACCCTCACGTAATTCGTATCAAACGCCAGTTCGGGGATCGGGCGCAAACGCGAATCGCCCTGCGTCACGCCCATAATACCAACGCGCTGCTCACCAAAATTCACGACGATATAGGGCTGTATGCGGGCATCCAGTTCCGGCAGCGCGCTGAAATCAACATTCGTCACAACAGCGGGAAATGCCAGGCCACTGATAAACTGCTCCAGCGTATCGACCCCGTGCGTAAACTCATAGCTACCCAGGGCCATCGCGTCGTAGCCCAACAGGTTCATCACCTGCGCGCTGTCCTGCCCCTGGTAAAAGCTGTGAAAGATCGATCCGGTGAAGCGGTCGCCGCCGTCCAACAGTAAGGAATGCTCCGTTTCCGCGCGAATCTGCTTGACGACTGTGGCCTGCCGTGCGACACCACCACGATCATCGCCGTCCGGGTCGTGATGCGCGTGCGCGTCGTTGGTGTGCATGATCGTCAGCACAAAGGCGTCATCCTGGGCCTGTGCCGGGATCACACCGCTCGTGACCACCAACGCCAACAAAATAAAAAAGATCATTCGAACGTTTCGCATGGGGTTTGCTCTGCTCCTGAATTAGAACGGCCCTGAAGTATGGCTCATCTTGTCTGGCTTTTTAACAACGTCCAAATTCAGTTTATCCGGGCATGGCTCAGCCGTATAGCGATTTAAACGATTACAAACAAATTTTAATCACATCACAATTTATCATCGCGGTGAATAAAAAAACGCCCCGGTAATATAACCCGAAGCGTTTGAAACTTTTACGGCTTGCTGGTTAGACCCTCCCCGGCGGATCAAATGTTACCTGCCGGAGCGCGGCGAACTGCGGCGGACCGGCACAGCCCTCCACCGCCGTGCTGAGTACGAAGTAGCTGACGCCCGCCGCACCTTTAGCGATGGCGTAGCGCCCCGCTTCGACCATGTGCGCCTCAGGGATCGGCTTGCCGGAGTCGGGATCGGGATACGTGCCCAGAATCGGCACGATGGGCAAACCATACGGTTCCAGCCGCGCGAAGGCTTCGTCCAGGTAGGCGTGCGGCCCGGCGATGCCATTGCTGAAATCCCAGTGATACACCATCGGGTGCAGGCTCTGCACGTGCGGAATCCACTCGTCGATGTGGATTTTTTCGGGTTCGTCATCGCGCACGAACAGGCACAACCCCAGGTGAAAGTCATCCGCAATCCCGGCGCGCACCCGTTCGATCAACGCCCGCGCGGTTTCCGGCGGCTGACTGCCGAAATAGCGTTCACCCGCTTCCACGTCCAGGATCATCGAGCGCACGCCGGGCACGGCGCAGGCTTCGATCACGCGCTGCGCTTCGCCTTCGATATCCTGCCCATGCACCACGCACCACAGGTGCAGTTCCAGGTCGTGCTGGTGCAGCGCCGCGCCCCATTCGCGGATCGAGTCCGGCCCCAGGATCGCCATTGTGCGCTTGGCGTCGTCGTAGTCGCCCTGCCACAGCGCGCCGTTACTGCTCTTGACCGCGATCCCGGCGACGTTGGGCGTTTGTGTGCGCACCGTCTGCGCGAGTTCAGCGGCGGAGTTCTCGCGCACGGCCTGACCGCGCCAGTACCACCACAGAATCCGCCGATCAAACGGGGTTGTCTGGTGAGCATTCATCGTTTATCCCTCCATAACCAGCGGGACCGGCAGTTGACCACCGGGCACAAATGCACCGGTCAGCGCATCGACCGCCGCACGCAGCGACGGATCACTGTCATTTAGCGAACACAACACCACATCCGCGCCGGAGAGCACACCCGCGTCATACGGATTGCGCAGGCACAGCAGCACGGTCTGCTTCCCGGCATCCAGCAAAGCCTGGGCCAGTTCGCGCTGCGGCGGGATCAGGTGGGCGTTGCGCGTGGCGACCACCAGCACATCGACCGATCCGGCCAGCGCGCGTGCCTGCTCGATGGCGTCCGGCAAAGCGTCTCTGGGCGCAATCGCAACCTGCCGGATATACGGCAGCCGTTCGCCCAGGCGCGCCCCGAATCCCGTCTGCCCGCCCTGCTCCAGAATGCCCGAATCCAGGAACGACGCAAACTCGACCACGCCCACAGATCGGTTGTCGTCGGCGCGCAGCGGCAGCACATCCGGCGCGGCCTGCACCTGTA
>CAZMNL010000012.1:0-19206 GCA_964567525.1 uncultured Anaerolineaceae bacterium | reverse complement strand
CGATGGTCCCCACGTTCAGATGGGGCTTCGTGCGCTCAAACTTTCCCTTAGCCATACTCTACTTGGTCCTCCGAATGTACCTGTCAGGGACAAATATCAAGTCCGGTTCAGAAAGATTGAGCCTACGATGGGATTTGAACCCATGACCTCGCCCTTACCAAGGGCGTGCTCTGCCAACTGAGCTACGTAGGCATCAATGAATGATGGTATCGAATTGGTAACAAGCCGATGCTTGTTAGTGGGCCAGGTAGGACTCGAACCTACGAAGGCCTTCGCCAGCGGATTTACAGTCCGCCCCCTTTGCCGCTCGGGACACTGACCCATGATGATTTGGTAATGCGCTTACGGCACTGCTGCCGTTGAGCCGACGATGGGAATTGAACCCATAACCTAGCGCTTACAAGGCGCTTGCTCTGCCAATTGAGCTACGTCGGCGCTGTGGTGGTCATTTTACCACGCCGCTGACGCGGTCTCAAGGGTGATTCTCATCCTCAAGCGGTCGGAATTGTATCGGACGGCTCCGCGTTTGTCAATGGTTCTTCGCCGCTTTAATTTCGCAGAAGCAGCCTGGTGAGTTTGTCAGGCAGCAGTACCGGTTTTCCGCTGCGCGGTGATACAATCTGCCTTCAGTAGTTCTGCCAGACGCAGTTAAGGATGATTACTCAATGACTCTGACACATCACTTCGAACTGGTTCGGGAGCAGGCAATCCCCGAACTGAATGCTACAGCACAGCTTTACCGTCATACGCAGGTGGGAACCCAGTTGCTCTCCATCCAGGCGGATGACGAGAACAAAGTGTTTGGTATTACCTTCAAAACGCTGCCCTCGGATTCGACCGGTTTACCGCACATCCTGGAACACTCCGTACTGTGTGGATCGCGCAAATACCCGGTCAAAGACCCGTTTGTACAACTGATCAAGGGATCGCTGAAAACCTTTGTCAACGCGTTTACCTTCCCGGACAAGACGGTCTATCCGGCGGCCAGCCAGAACTTACAGGATTTCTATAACCTGATTGACGTGTATCTGGATGCGGTTTTTCACCCGAACCTGACCCCCTATACGCTCAAACAGGAAGGATGGCATTACGATCTTGACGATCCGGACGCGCCGATAACGTTCAAGGGCGTGGTATTTAACGAGATGAAGGGCGCGTATTCGGACCCTAACAACCTGCTTGCGCGGTTCGCGCAGCAGTCGTTGTTCCCGGATAACACCTACGGCGTGGATTCGGGCGGCGATCCAGCAGTGATCCCGGACCTGACTTTTGAGCAGTTCATGACGTTCCACGAGACGTATTATCACCCATCCAATGCGCTGGTCTTCTTCTATGGTGACGATCCGGTTGAGGCGCGTCTGCGCATGATTGACGAGTATGTGCGCGTGTTTGAGCCAAAGGCAATTGACGCCGAAGTTGCGCTGCAACCGCGTTATACAGCACCGCAGCGCCTTACCGAATCCTACGCCGTCGCTGATGATGACCTGGACAGCCAGAAAGCCTATGTGACTGTGAACTGGTTGCTCGCTGAGGGCAATGATCCCAAACTGGCGTTGAGTTTCTCGATCCTTAACCATCTCCTGGTGGGAACGCCTGCTTCGCCGCTGCGCAAAGCCTTGATCGACTCCGGTCTGGGCGAAGACCTGACCGGCGGTGGTCTGGAACCTGACCTGCGCGAGTTGGCGTTTTCGACCGGCTTGAAAGGGGTTGCGCCCGAAAATGTCGATGAGGTCCCGCAGTTGCTCCTGGATACGCTGGCATCGCTGGCGGAATCCGGGATCGAGCAGGAAATGATCGATGCGTCGGTCAACACGGTCGAATTTGCCCTGCGCGAGAATAATACCGGCCCCTATCCGCGCGGCCTGCTGCTGATGATTCGCTCGCTGCGCACATGGTTGTATGGGGGCGATCCACTGGCTCCGCTGGCTTTCGAAGCGCCGCTGAACGCGATCAAGGCGCAGTTGGCCGCCGGGGAACCGGTGTTCGAACGGTTGATCTCCACGTATTTCCTGGACAATCCGCACCGCACGACCGTGATCCTGACGCCCGATCCGGTGCTGAATCAGGCGCTAGAGCGCGCGGAGCGTGCGCGGCTGGACCAGGCGCGCGCCGCAATGAGCGATACCGATATTGACGCCGTGATCGCGGATACGCTCAAGCTGCGCGAAATGCAGGAAACCCCCGATTCGCCCGACGTGCTGGCGACGATCCCGATGTTGCAGCGCGAAGACCTGGACACGGAAGCGAAGACGATTCCGCTGGTGGCGACCGAGCAGCACGGCACGACGGTGTTGTATCACGACCTGTTCACCAATGGTATCGTGTACCTGGACCTGGGCTTTGACCTGCACGTGCTGCCGCAGGAATACGTGCCGTATATGGGCCTGTTCGGGCGCGCGCTGCTGGAAATGGGGACCGAAACCGAGGACTTTGTGCGGCTGTCGCAGCGCATCGGGCGCGCGACCGGCGGTATCTATCCGACGACTTACACGTCGGTGATGTCTGACGGTGATCAGGCGGCGGCGTGGGGTTTCCTGCGCGGTAAAGCGACGGTCGAGCAGACCGAAGAACTGCTCGCGATTCTGCGCGATATCCTGCTGATGGCGAATCTCGACAATCAGACGCGCTTCCGCCAGCTTGTGTTGGAAGAAAAAGCCGCGCTGGAAGCCGGTTTGATTCCGCGCGGGCATATCGTGGCGCGGTCACGGCTGCAAGCCCGCTTCAATGAAGCGGACTGGGCGGCGGAGCAGGTCGGTGGTGTGGATTACCTGTTCTTCCTGCGGCAATTAGCCGGGCGGGTAGATGCGGATTGGACAGGCGTATTGCAGGACCTGGAAGCCGTCCGCGCGCAGTTGGTCAACCGGCGCACGATGCTGTGTAACGTCACGGTGGACGGTGCGAACTGGCAGCAGGTTGAACCCCGGCTGGGCGACTTTCTGGGCAGTTTGCCGGCGGTTGACCCGGTGCGGCACGGCTGGAATCCGCAGTTTGTGACCGTCGATGAGGGCCTGACCATCCCCGCCCAGGTGAACTATGTGGCTAAGGGTGCGCGGCTTTACGATTTGGGCTACGATCTGCACGGCTCAGTGCTGCCCATCACAAACTATCTGCGTGCGACGTGGTTATGGGAGCGCGTGCGCGTGCATGGCGGGGCGTATGGCGGGTTCTGCACCTTTGACCGGAATTCCGGCATGTTCGCGTTCCTGTCGTACCGCGATCCGAACCTACTCGGCACGCTGGAAAACTACGACCGCACAGCGCAGTTTTTGCGCGAATGTAACCTGACCGACGACGAACTGACCAAAGCGATCATTGGCGCGATTGGCACGTTGGACGCTTACCAACTGCCGGACGCCAAAGGGTATACGTCGATGGCCCGCTACCTGACGAACGTCACCGACGCGGAACGGCAGGCGTACCGCGACCAGGTTTTGGGTACGACCGTCGAAGACTTCCGGCGATTCGCCGATGTGCTCGACCGTCTGAACGCGCAGGGCGCGGTCGTGGTGCTTGGCGCGCAGGACGCGATCCAGAAGGCCAATGACGAACGCGGCGACTGGTTGACCCGTGTGAAGGTACTGTAACGCAGTTCTGGGTTATGTTGGAACGCTGCGATGACTCAATCAATATGGGTTGTCAAAGCGTTCCATTTGTGCTATTACAATTGTGTCGTTCCCGGTGTCGAACGACGAAAACCTGATTTTATATTGTGTACAAGGAGGTTTTTTGATGCAGAAACGTCTCATTACGCTGGTGGTCCTGCTGGCGATGGTGTTGGGCGGGGCCGTGTCTTCTATTGATCGGACTGCCGCGCAGTCCACAGCCCATGAAATCACGGTCCTGGCCCCTGAAGCGTACAGCGCCCCGGTTAACGCGTGGGCCGAATCTTTTGCGGCGGCGCATGAAGGCGTGACTTTTGTGATGAATTTTTACGCCGACGAAAACGCGATGATTGATGATGTCGCCGGGGCGGACGTGGTTTTCGACAGCAACTACGACACCCCGATGCTCATTCTGTATGAATGCGGCACGATCAGCCACCCGTATGTTGTGCTGCCGGACCTCGGCGGGCGTTACCTGACGATCACGAGCTGCGAAGACGAAATGGCCGAAAAGACGCAGTTGATGCGGGCATTCCTGAAATTCGCCGTCTCGCCGGACGGCCAGCAGATCGCCATCGATCTCGGCCTGCTGCCGGATGTTGTCGAGGTCGTGGACCAGGGCGGTGTAACCGTGACTGTCCCGCAGCCCGTGTACGGCGTTGTGAGTGGCTATGGTGTGGCGACGTACTACGTCTATACGACCGGCGCAAAAGACCGCGTGTTGGCGGGCAGTTATGTTGGCGTGCGCGGCCCGGCGGTCCAGGATGCGATCCGGCGCATTGATCCGGGTTTTGACACCCGGTTTACGGCGGTTTCCGTATTGGGTCAGAGTGAGATCAGCATCGAAGAACTGGCCGCGCTGGAGCCGGACCTTGTGCTCGCCAGCGCGCGCACGCAGTGGATCGACACCGTGCTGGAACTGGGCATCCCGGTGCTGCGCTTTGAGGGGGAGTCGCCCGAACGCCTGAAGGAGTCTATGACATTGATCGGGGCAGTCCTGGGGCCGGATGCGGCTTACCGCGCGGCGCTGTTCAACCGGTACTACGATGCACGGTTGGCCGCGATTCTCGCGCAAACGGCAGACATCGAACTGGCGAAACGGGTGTATTTTTCCGGCACCGATCCTTTGCGCACCGCCAGCCGGGATATGTACCAGACCGCCATGATCGATCTGGCAGGTGGCGAGTCGGTCAGCGCAGAACTGACCGGGTTCTGGAATGACGTGAACCTGGAACAGGTGTTGGTATGGAGTCCCGACGTGATCTTTGTGCCGACCTACGGCGGCGCAACTATCGAGGCGATCACGGATGCCGAAGAGTGGGGCGTGATCCCGGCAGTGCAAAACGGCGAGGTTTACCAACTGCCTCAGTTCATTTCGCCCTGGGACACCCCGCTGCCGGACTCGATCCTGGGGATCATGTGGATGGCGGAAACGCTGTACCCCGAACAGATCGAACTGGACTGTGAAGCGGAAACCACCTACTTCTACGCCACGTTCTACGACTATAACGTGAGCGCCGACGAACTACAGGACTTATGCCCGTGACCCTGACCGGACCGCGCCGGCTGCCGGTGCTGCATCTGCGGCATTGGCGGCAGGCCGTCTACTGGTTAATTTTGCTGCTGCCGTTACCGGCGGCGATTTACGCGATCAGCCTGGGGCGTTACGACATCGCCCCAGGCGAGGTAATGCAGGCGTTGGTTGATTACGTGCTGTACAGCCGCGAGGCCGATTTTCAACCGGATATCGTGTACAACCTCGTTACGCGCATTCGCCTGCCGCGCGTCGTGGCCGCGATGCTGATCGGCGCTAATCTCGCCGTGACCGGCGCAGCCTTCCAGGGGATTTTCCGTAACCCCCTGGTTGACTCAAACATCCTCGGCGTGACCTCCGGGGCGGGGTTTGGGGCGGCGCTCATGCTGCTGCTGCGTCCCGAACCGATACTGGTACAGACCTCGGCGTTTTTGTTCGGGCTGACCGCGGTGATGGCGGCATTCTTCATCAGCCGCCTGTATCACAGTGCGCCGATGCTGGTGCTGACGCTGGTCGGCATCCTGATCGGGTCGTTTTTCGGCTCGCTCACGTCGATGCTCAAGTATATCGCGGACCCGTTGGACAGCCTGCCCGCGATCACCTACTGGCTGCTGGGCAGTCTGACCAGCGTAACGCATGACGATTTGCCCGCGCTGATGTATATTTCAGCCGTCGGCCTGATCGTGTTGTGGCTTGTGCGCTGGCGGCTGAACGTGTTATCACTGGGTGACGCTGAAGCTCGCGCATTGGGGTTGAATCCCACGCGGCTCAAGCTGGTGATCATCCTGGCGAGTACGTTCGTCTCGGCGGTATCGGTGTCGGTCGGCGGCGTGATCGGCTGGGTCGGGCTGGTGATTCCGCACGCGGCGCGCACGCTGGTTGGGCCGGATCACCAACGCTTGATCCCGGTGTCAATGGCGATGGGCGCGGTGTTCTTGCTGGCGATTGATACGATGGCGCGGACGCTGTGGGCCAGCGAGGTGCCGCTGGGCGTGTTTACGGGGATCGTGGGTGTGCCGCTGTTGTTGGTGATATTGCGAGTCAATAAAACGGGATGGCAGTAGTGCTGCAAGCAGAAGCCCTGCGTTACAGCTATACATCGGGACAGATCGTGCTGCATGGTGTAGATGTGCAGCTTTCCGCGAACATGATCCTTTACCTGCTGGGGCACAATGGCTGTGGCAAAACGACCCTGCTCGAAATTCTTAGCGGGGTACGTGCGCCGCAGGGTGGGGCCGTGCGGCTGAATGGTGCGGACGTGTACGCGATGCCTGCTGCCCAACGCGCGCAGCAAATCGGCCTTGTGCCGCAAATGCACACGCCGGTATTCGCCTACACCGTGCGCCAACTGGTCATGATGGGGCGCACGCCGCATCTTAATTTCCTGGGCACGCCGGGCCGCGCGGATCGTGCGATTGTCGATGCGGCGATTGAGCGCGTCGGGTTAGTGGCGCTGAGGGATCGCCCGTATACCGAACTCAGCGGCGGCGAGCAGCGTCTCGCCCTGATCGCGCGCGGGCTGGCGCAGCAGACCGATATCCTGCTGTTGGATGAACCCGCCGCACATCTCGACCCGCGCAATCAAAGCCTGGTGTTAGAAACGGTTGCACAGCTTGCAGCAGAACAGCAGGTCGCGTTTATTATTTCGTCGCACGACCCTAACAGCGCATTGCTCTACGCGCACCGGGTGATGTTGATGAAAGCCGGGCGCGTGGTGGCTTCCGGCCCACCAGCGGCGGTTTTGACCGAAAACACGCTCAGCGAGTCGTATGATATGCCGGTGGAGATCATCTACGATGCGGGCAAGATAGCGCGGGCGGTGATCCCCCGGCGTAACGGTGCGATGTTTGGCGTTCGCACAGAACAGGATTACGGCAGATGACAGTACAGGACAAGACCGCGCCCGCAGTAGATGTTCCCACGTGGCAGCCGTTCGCGGCGCTGGTAATTGGTCTACTGGCTGTGTCTACGGCGGCGATCTTCATCCGGTTGGCCCAGGCTGACGGCGCGCCCTCGCTGGTACTGTCGGCGGCGCGGCTGTGTGTGGCCTCCGTGATCCTGACTCCGCTTGTGCTGCGTGGCTACCGGCAGGAATTGCGCGCAGTCAGTTTAACCGATTTCAAGTGGGCGTTGGTGTCCGGTGCGATGCTGGGATTACACTTCGCGTCGTGGATCACATCGCTGGAATATACCGCCGTCGTAAACAGTGTTACACTGGTGACAACCAACCCGTTATGGGTGGCGCTGCTGGCTCCGCTGGTGTTGGGCGAAAAGCTGGATCGCGCGGCGCTGGTCGGGCTGCTGCTGGCGATGGGCGGCGGCATCCTGGTCAGCTTAAGCGGCGAAGTCGGTGATCCACCCACGCGCCATGATCCCTGGTTGGGTAACGGCCTGGCGTTGTTCGGTGCGCTGATGGCGGCGATTTACTTCATCATCGGGCGGCATTTGCGCGCGCGGCTGAGCCTGGTCCCGTACATCTGGATGGTTTACAGCGCAGCGGCATTTGTGCTGGTGATTGCCGTAATCGTTACCGGGCAACCGGTCGCCGGTTTTCCCGCTGAGACGTATCTCTGGATGCTGCTGATGGGGTTGGTTCCGCAGTTGATCGGGCATTCGTCGTTTAACTACGCGCTGGGATTCCTGCCCGCTGCCTATGTCAGCCTGGTGATCCTGGTCGAACCGGTCGGTAGCGGTCTGCTGGCAATTTTCCTGTTGGACGAGTGGCCGGTAGCGCTTCAGCTTGTGGGGGCGACTCTGATTCTGGTTGGGATCGGCATTGCCAGCCGCAAAGATCGCCTGTCGAAAGCTGGTGCTGCGGTATCACGGAGGTAGACAAACGTGGACGGTGTATTAGGTGTTGGCGTAGCAGAGGTTATCCTGATTGGGCTGGTGTTGTTTATCATTGGCGGCCCGGAAAATACCGCGAAGTGGGCACGCGAACTGGGGCGCTGGGTGCGCAAAGCGCGCGAAGCGTGGCAGCAGGTGATGAAGCAGATCGAAGAAGAGATGGGTGAAGACGGCAAGGAAATTATGGACGCCACGCGCGAATTTGAAAACACTATCCGCGAAGTGAATTCGATCAGGTCCCGGCGCGGGATGCTTAGCGCGGCGCTTGATTCAGGTGAAAAGCGCGTCACGGCGGAAACTGCCGATATCGGCGCGGATGAAGGCAAACCCGCTGAGTCATCCGGTAATGGTGCTGCCCCGGTTCCCAAACCGGCCTCCGAAACTGCGCCGATATCGCCAGATCGCTACCGCGCGTGGCTGCCGCCGGATACTGAGCAGGACTGAGATTTTCCTCCTATTTCCGCATCGTTTGCCCCGCACATTTTCCGCTTTGTAGTTCACGACAAACGCGCGGTTGGTGATTGCCATCGGCGCGCGACTTTTGTATAATATGCACATATCTGATTAATCACATTTATCCTATTGATCAGATGATTAAATCAGAAAGTGACCGGCCCATGCCCAACATAAGTCTGAACTCTGGTATCTTGCAGTATGTCATTGAGAATCACATTCAGCCGGGGGAACGCCTGCCCACGATCACGGATTTGAGCGCGGAGTTAGGCGTTAGCGTGAGCAAGGTGCGTGAGGAACTCGCTATCGCCCGTGCGCTGGGGCACGTGCAGATCAAGCCGCGTTTGGGGATGCAGGTGCAGCCGTTTGACTTTGCGCCGGCTGCGACGTTGAGCGTTTTGTACGCCCTGGGCATGGATCGTGGCAATTTCCATGAGTTTTCACAGCTTCGCAAAAACGTTGAGTTAAGTTTCTGGCATGAGGCTGTCACGCTGCTCGTCCTGGAGGATTTCGTATACCTGCGGACGCTGGTCACACAGGCGCGCATCAAACTAACGCACGTGCCGATTGAGGTGCCTTTTGAAGAACACCGCGACCTGCACCTGACTTTTTTTAAGCATCTGAAAAATCCTTTTGTACAGGGCATTCTTGAAGCGTATTGGGGCGCATATCAGGCGTTTGGGGTGGGGCTGTACGCCGACCTCTCGTATCACCGCGAAGTATGGGATTACCACGAGCGCATGGTCGAATGTGTGGCGGCGGGTGATGTAGAAGCCGGGCACCGTGCCTTACGTGAACATATGCTGCTGCTGCGCTATGTACCGGAACATCATGATACACAGCCCGTGCTGAAATCTGAGACAGAATCAGCAGAAAGGGCTTCGTCTATTCGAAATTTTTTTGAATAAATTTTGGATCATGCAAAGCTCGACGTTATTTGAGGGTTCGAGTCTGAATTCGTAAATCAAACAGTCTGTTCAGGAGCATAACACTGATGAGTGATGTTCAAACCTCTCCGTTAAATGAGGCACTGGGGGACCGGAAACCCATTGTCAACGATTTTCAGATCATGGTCGCAACCGTCAACGGCTCCGGCAGCCAGACGGCTAACACGGCCATTATGCGTTCGATCTTTCGTATGGGCGTGCCGGTTAGCGGCAAGAATATTTTCCCTTCGAATATTCAGGGCTTGCCGACATGGTTCGCCATTCGCGTAAACAAAGACGGTTATATCGCCCGCCTGGAGGATTACCACGTCCTGGTGGCGATGAACCAGGAAAGCGTGAAAGATGATATCGCCAATCTTGCCAGCGGTGGTATCTGTCTCTACCCCGAAGAATGGAAGATCAAGCGTGACCGCAGCGACATTACCTACTACGGTATGCCGGTCAAAGACCTGATCGACAGCACCAATGTGCCCAAGGATTTGAAATCCTACGTGCAGAATATGGTGTATGTGGGTGTGCTTGCAACCCTGCTCGAAATCGACCTGGACGAGATCGCGTTCTCGCTGGATTTCCACTTTGGCGGCAAAACCAAGCCGATTGAAATGAACATGAACGTAGTTCGCCTGGCCTATGAGTGGGCGCAGGATAACCTGGCGAAGACTGATCCGTACCAGGTCAAGCCGATGAACAAAACCGAAGGCATGTTGATCCTGGATGGTAATTCGGCGGGGGCGATGGGGGCGGTATTCGGCGGCGTTACGTTTGCGTCCTGGTATCCTATCACCCCTTCGACCAGTCTGATCGATGCGCTGCGTACTTACCTCAACGATATGCGCATTGACCCGGAAACCGGTCAGGCGACTTATGCCGTCGTACAGGCAGAAGACGAACTCGCCGCGATTGGTATGGTGATCGGTGCGGGATGGGCGGGCGCACGCGCGATGACGGCCACCTCCGGCCCCGGTATTTCGCTGATGAGCGAGTTTGCAGGGATGGCGTATTTCACCGAGGTGCCGTCGGTGATCTGGGATATCCAGCGCGTCGGTCCCAGCACCGGTATGCCGACCCGCACGTCGCAGGGCGATATCATGGCGGCGTACTTCCTGGGACACGGTGATACCAGGCACCCCGTGCTGCTGCCGAACAGCATCGAAGAAGCGTTCGAGTTTGGCTGGCGGGCGTTTGATCTCGCGGACCGGCTGCAAACGCTGATCTTTGTGCTAAGCGACCTGGACCTGGGCATGAACGTCTGGATGAGTAAGCCGTTTGAATACCCGGATACACCTCTGGATCGCGGTAAGGTGCTGACCGCCGAAGATATTGAACGGTTGGACGGGTTTAAACGCTACGAGGACGTGGACGGCGACGGGATCGGCTGGCGCACGCTGCCGGGGACCGATGATCCGCGCGCGGCTTATTTCGCACGTGGCACGAGCCACGACGAAAAAGCGGCCTACAGCGAACGCCCGGATCACTGGGTTGCCAATATGGAACGCCTGCAACGTAAGTGGGAAACTGCGCGCACCCTGATGCCGCCGCCGGTTGTAGATCGTACTGAAAACGCCGAGATCGGTATCATCGCCTACGGTACGACCGATTCCTGTATTGTTGAGGGACGTGATATCCTCAACGAAAAGGGAATAGCGACCAGTTACCTGCGTTTGCGGGCGCTGCCCCTGACGGATGCGACTCGTGAGTTTATCCAACAGCACGACCGTGTTTATGTGGTGGAGAATAACCATGACGGGCAGATGGCGGGCATCATTCGCATGGAATATCCCGAACTGGCAGGCAGGATTATCCCGATGGCTTACCTTGACGGACTACCCTTGACAGCGCGCTGGATGACGGAAACGCTGCTGCAAATGGAAGAGGAGCGCTAAACAATGGGTTCGCGTACCAACGAAATTGGACTCTCTCGCAACGACTATAAGGGCCGCCCTTCGACTTTGTGCCTGGGCTGCGGTCATAACTCGATTTCCAACCAGATCATCGCGGTCGCTTATGAACTGTCGATGAACCCGCATACCATGATCAAGCTCAGCGGTATTGGCTGTTCGAGCAAGTCGCCCGCATACTTCCTGAACCGGTCGCACGGCTTCAACGCGCTGCATGGGCGTATGCCTGCGATTGCGACCGGCGCAACCACGGTCAATAACCAGTTGAGGGCGTTGGGCGTCAGCGGTGATGGCGATACCGGCAGCATTGGCCTGGGCCAGTTCAAACACATGATCCGCCGCAATGTGCCGGTTGTGTATATCGTCGAGAACAACGGCGTATACGGGCTGACTAAAGGTCAGTTTTCCGCGACCGCCGACATGGGGCAGGAACTTAAATACGCGGGGGTGAACGAACTGCCGCCGATTGATATCTGCATTGAGGCGCTGGCGAGCAATGCGTCGTTTGTCGCACGCTCTTTCGCCGGGGATGCTGCGCAGGTCCGTGAACTGCTTAAGGCGGCGTTTCACCACAAAGGCTCGGCGGTGCTGGATATCATCAGCCCGTGCGTGACCTTCAACAATCACGAAACCTCGACCAAGAGCTATCCTTACGGCAAGACGCACGAAGAGCCGATTCAGGATATCACGTTCATCCCGCATTACGAGGAGATCGTGATCGAGGAATACGAACCCGGCAAGGTGCAGACGGTGGAACTGCATGACGGTTCGCACGTTGCGCTGAAGAAACTGGACCCGACCCAGCACGATCCGACAGACCGTATGGCGGCACTGCGGCTGTTAGAAGAAGCGCGCCAGAAAGAACAGTTTATCACCGGTCTGATCTACGTGGACGAGCATCGCCAGACATTGGGCGAAACCAGCCACATGGTCGAACAGCCGCTCGTACATCTGACCGATGATCAGATTCGCCCCTCGCGCGAGACGCTCGACCGGGTGATGAACCAGTTGATCTGCTGCGACTAACAGCACATTCAAGTACGCGTACTGCGCGCTGAATCGAAACAGCGGCGCTGTCTCAATGGGCAGCACCGCTGTTTTATATTCGTGGGTTGGGTACTGGGCTAGGGGGCTTCTGCGCTGCGCACCGGTTCATTGCCGAAATACAGGCGGCGACGATGTACGCGCGCATCCTCGAAGGCCATACCCAGCGCGTCAACCAGTTCATCAGGGCGGGCGTTTTCGTTTTCACCGGCCTTGACCCAGGCGTGTACGTTGCCATCATCCAGCACGCGCAGATGCAAAATCAGCGGGCGCAGGTCGTAGGTTTTCTTGCGGCGCGTGCGTTCGATGTGTTCCTGCGTGAGCATATCTTCGGCGCGTGCGCGCAGGGCGTCAATGTCGAGCGTAGTATCCAGCGGCGTGATCACGTACTCCGCACTGGTGACTTGCTGTGGCAGCGACGGCGCTTTGATCGGCACTTCGGTGATGTGATAGATACGGATACCGGCGGGGCTTTTTTCGGCGAGCCGGGCGATCCACTCACCGGGAAAATCGCCATCCAGGGGGGTAGTCAACCAGGCGTCGAAGCACTCGTTTTCGCTGGTCAGGCCATGCCCCAGCGCCGACGCGAACTGTATACGCGGGCGGGGGTTGAAGCCGCGCGTATATTCCAGCGGAATCTTCGCGCGCCGCAGAATCCGCTCCCAGGTGGTCACGGTGTCCAGATGGCCGACGAAGCGCATCGCGCCGAATTTGCCAAACGTGATACGGATACGTTGTTGGGTCAGTGATTGGTTCATGCGGGTGATTATAACAGGGCGCGGCCTGCCTTAGCCATGCCGAGTTGACTCGTGTTTGCAGCACTCTGCTGGTATACTCGCAGCGCTTTCCGGCTTGCCATAACCCGCACCGTAACCTTCACGTCTATGAGGTGTTAGTACGCATGACTGATCCAGACATCCAGGCTGAACGCAATTATGCCGAAGCCGATGATGCGGAACTGGTCGCCTGGGCCAAAGATGACACAGCCGCGTTTGGTGAGTTATATACCCGGTACGTAGGCAAAATTTACAATTACGTGTACTACCGCACCGGAAATCACCATGATGCCGAAGATTTGACATCGCGCGTGTTCTTCCGTGCCCTGGGGCACATTGATGGCTATGTGGATCGTGGTGTACCATTTTCGGCGTGGTTGTATCGCATCGCCCACAACCTGGTGGCGAACTGGCACCGAGATCGTGGTCGTCAGAAAGTCGTGCCGCTGGACGAACACATTACCACCAGCATGAAGTTCGACGCGCCGGAACTGGTGGCTGAGAGTCATGAAGAGGAAGAACGTCTCTTACAGTCGATCCGTGAGTTACCCGATGATCGCCAGCAGTTATTAATTCTGAAGTTTGTTGAGCGGCTCTCCAACGCTGAAATTGGGGCGATCATGAACCGCACCGAGGGCGCGGTCAAGTCGCTTTACCACCGGACGCTGCTCGCGCTGCGAGACACTTTTGAGGCGCAGGCTGAAGCGCCGGTTGACGGTGGAGAACCGGAGATACAGGTTGACGCACCCCTCCGCAGGCGTAAAGGCAGCCGTCCGCGTTGGTTCGAGCGCCTGTAAAGACATTAACACCAACAACGTTGAAAACACTGTAATACTGGATGGGGAATTACTATGAATCTACTCGCATCTTTCCGCAGTCGCCTTGAACGGCAATATAATGATGTGCTGATGGCTCATGCTGATGCGTTACGCACTGGTTATGTTGATCGTGATGCGCTGCTGGTACATTACGATCCGCAGGATCGCCGTGAGATTGAATCTCTTATGGACCTTGCCGAGCAGATGCACCAGATATTGTTTTCTGTCAATCCGTCGGAGCAGTTTATCGCGCAGTTGCACCACCAACTGCTGCAAGACCTGGACGACGAATCGCGCACCTTGTTGGAGCGTATCCGCTATATGCCGCCGGGTTTGCAGATCGCTGCCGGGATCGGTGGTGCGACGCTGACGGCAGGATTGGTATTGATTGCCTCGCGCTCCATGCCCGACGCGCTGGAATTCTGGCGCAGGCGCACGGCCACCGCATAACTTACCTCATCGCATTGTTCACCTGGTACAGGGGGTAGACTCCGCATGAGCGCACAACGCTATGCTAAAATCACGGGCTGGGGCAAGTATGTTCCTGACCGTGTGTTGACCAATCACGACCTGGCGCAGATCGTCGATACCAGCGACGAGTGGATTACCACGCGCACCGGGATCAAAGAGCGCCGCATTCGCACCGAGAATGACACTACGTCCAGTATGGCGGTTGCCGCGTCGCAGGACGCGCTGGACGTGGCCGGTATTTCCGCCAAAGACCTCGATCTGATCATTGTTGCCACGTCCTCGCCGGATTACCTGCTGCCTGCGGTTGCCAGCCAGGTGCAGGACATGCTCGGTGCAAAATGCGGCGCGTTTAGCCTGGTGGCCGGGTGTTCGGGCTGGGTTTACGGGTTGTCAACGGCCAACCAGTATATTGTCAGCGGCGCGTATGACCGTATTCTGGTGGTCGGTGTGGAGATTATCTCGTTTGCGATGGACTTCACCGACCGCACAACGTGCGTGTTATTCGGCGATGCGGCGGCGGCGACCGTTGTTGAAGTTTCTCACGAACCCAGCGGCGTGCTGTCGTTTGAACTGGGGTCGGATGGTTCGGGCGCGATGGCGCTGTACGTGCCAGATGGCGGGACCACCCATCCGATCTCCGAACGCACCATCGCCGAACGCCGCCAATATCTGCGCATGGATGGCCCGGAAGTATTCAAGTTTGCCGTGCGCACGCTGGCGAGTTCGCTCAAGCGTGCGGTGTACGATGCCGGGCTGACGCCCGACGACATCGATCTGTACATCCCGCACCAGGCCAACGCGCGTATCATCGAAGCCGCTGCTCGCCAGATGCGCGTGCCGAAGGAAAAATTCTTCATCAACCTTGATCGCTACGGCAATACGTCGGCGGCATCGGTGCCGCTGGCGATGGTCGAGGCGATTGAAGAAGGGCGTTTGAAGTCCGGTGATACGATTGCTATGTGCGCGTTTGGTGCGGGTCTGACCTGGGCAACGGTTGTGTTCCAGATGGGCAGCCGCGATGAAGACCTTGCCGAAACGTTGTTTTCGTTGGGGCGCGCGCGCTATCTGGCGCGGCGTGCCTCTGATGCCGTGCTGGATACGGCACAGTCGGCGCTGCTGCCGTTGTATTCGTTTCTCTACCAGCGCCGCAAGAAAAGATAAACCATGACGTGTGAATTTTTGCGAAATCGCCCCGGCCTGTATTGATAGGTCGGGGCGTTTGTTTTAAACTCTGTCCGTGTTTTGATACACGGGGGGAACTTTTATGATGGCACAAACCCATGTCATTTTGTCCCCGCACCCTGATGACGCGGTGCTGAGCTGTGGCGGCCTGATGTTCCAACTTGCGCAGGCGGGCCACTTGGTGCAGGTGCGCACAGTGATGGCTGGTTCCATGCCGCCGGATGTGGTTATGTCGCCCTTCATTGAAGAACACCTGGTGCGATGGGGAGTCGGGGCGGACCCGGCCCCGGCACGCCGCGCAGAAGACCAGCACGCGGTAGCTGTGCTGGGTGCGCAGGTGGTGTTTTATGATCTTCCTGACGCGCTCTATCGTACAGATGGTGCGGGCACGGCGCTCTATCCTGACCTGGTGCAGTTGTTTGGTCCCGTCCACCCGGCAGACCCGGCGGCGGACGCGCTCGACACGATCACGGCGGGCCTGGATACGGCAGCGGTCGTTTACGCGCCGCTGGGTGCGGGTGGGCACGTCGATCACCGGTTGGTACGGGACGCGGTACTTCGATGGCTGCCAGTAAGTGCGCCGCCAACAGCAGACGGGGTAGCAGTTTTCTTTTACGAGGAGTATCCTTACAGTGCAGGTGGAGATACGATTATTGAGGCGGCTCGGAAAGCCATCGACCACCCCCTGGTGCCACTTATCCAGCGGATAAGCGGCGCGGCGCTCGATGCCAAGATTCGGGCGATTGGCTGTCACGTTTCCCAGATCAGCACGTTCTGGACGGATACTGAGGCGATGGCGGCGGCAGTACGCGCCTATGCGTTGGAGATTGGTCAGGCCGGTTTTGCCGAGCGACTCTGGCATTTCGCGTGATGATGCGCAGCGCGCGAAAACCTTAAGATGGGAGCTATAATCAATGAGTGATGCGCAAGAAAATCTGCTGCAACAGGCGCAGCAGTTATTAACGGCTGTTCAACAGCAGGCCGACGCCGATTTGAAAGGGCAGTTGGACGAACTCCGCCACCTGCTACAAGCGGCGGCACAACGCGGGGAAGGCGCGGATGCGAAAGCCCTGCGCCAGCAAATTGAAGATATCATCCAGACGAACGCGCAGTTTGTCTCTGTGATGGTGCATGAGATTCGCGTACCGATGACGAGCATCAAAGGTTACTCGGACATGCTCGCTAAAAACGTCGTCGGCGAACTGAATGACATGCAGGCGCAGTTCGTGGAAACGATCCGTTCAAACATGAGCCGCATGGAGCATCTGGTATCCGATATCAGCGATATCAGTAAGATTCGTTCAGGGCGGATGCGGCTCGAAGCGAAGATGGATACGTACAAGAACATCGCCATGCAGGTCGAAAAAGACACCGCCGAACTCGCGGTCCAGCATGGTCACTAGCTGGTTTTTGATACGCCGTCGGGCCTGCCGCTGCTCAACCTGGACGGCGCACGGCTGGCGCAGGTGCTCACTAAGCTGGTGGCGAATGCGCTGCAATATACCCCTGCGGGCGGCAAGGTGATCGTGCGCGCCCAGGACGTGGGGGGCAGTCTGCGGGTTGAGGTGATCGATAACGGCGTTGGCATGTCCGCTGAAGAGCAGGCGCATATCGGCGAATTGTTCTGGCGTGCGGATAACGAGCACGTGCGGGCGTTCAAAGGGCACGGCCTGGGGCTGCCGATTGCCATAGGGTTTGTCGGGCTGCTAGGCGGCGAATTCTTTTTTGAAAGTGAACCGGGCAAAGGTAGTGTATTCGGTTTTGTCGTGCCCGGTATGAGCTAAGCAGCAGCACAGGCGGCGCGCCGGACGAGTCCGCCGCGCGTCTGTCTGCATCTAAACGAATAATATCAGTTCGTGTATTTATCGCATTGGAGGCGTGTTTGTGAACCTGCACGAGTACCAGTCAAAATTGCGTTTTGCTGAGTTTGGCGTGCCCGTTCCAAGGGGCAAAATCGCGCACTCTCCCCAAGAAGCTTATGAGATCGCTAAAGAATTAAGTTCACCGGTAGTCGTCAAAGCCCAGGTGTTGATCGGCGGGCGCGGTAAGGCAGGTGGAGTCAAGCTGGCGCAGACTCCCGAAGAAGCCCAGGCCCGCGCGGATGATATTCTGGGCATGGATATCAAGGGGCACAAGGTGTTGAAGGTGCTGGTCGATTCGGCCTCTGAAATCCAGACGGAAATTTACCTCGGCGTGACCAACGACCGCGCCGCGCGTAAGCCGTTGATCATGGCGAGCGCCGAAGGCGGTGTCGATATCGAAGAAGTTAATCGCCAGACGCCCGAAAAGATCGTGCGCGAACACGTTGACCCATTCCTGGGTTTGCGCGATTACCAGATTCGCAACCTGGCGTATGGCATCGAACTGCCGCGCGAACTGTGGAAGCAGTTCGGTAAGATCGCGCGCGGGCTGTACGAATGCTACATCGAAAGCGACGCGACGCTGGCCGAGATCAACCCGCTGATCATCGATGGCAGCGGCAATCTGCTGGCGGTGGATGGCAAAATGTCGATTGACGACAATGCCCTGTTTCGTCATGCTAACCTGGCCGAGATGCGCGATACCAGCGCCGAACCCGAAGAAGAAACCGACGCGCGCGCTGCCGGGCTGAGCTACATCAAGCTGGATGGCGAGATTGGCTGCATGGTCAACGGGGCAGGGCTGGCAATGACGACGATGGATATGACCAAGCTGTTTGGCGGTTCCCCCGCGAATTTCCTTGATATCGGCGGTGGCGCAAAAGCGGAAACGGTCGCGGCGGCGCTGCGTATCATCCTCGCTGACCCGAATGTGAAAGCGGTGCTGTTTAACATCTTTGGCGGCATCACGCGCGGCGATGAGGTAGCCAAAGGTATCCTGGCGGCGTTGAACGAAGTCCAGGTCGATCTGCCACTGGTCGTGCGGTTGGTCGGGACCAACGAACAGGAAGGCCGCCGGTTGCTCGATGCGGCGAACATTCCGAATATGATCACGGCGGGCACGCTCGCCGAAGCGGCACAGAAGGCTGTCGAAGCGGCGCAGAACGCATAAAAGGGGCGAACGGGACAATGGCTATTTTAGTTGACAACAATACCAGGTTATTGATTCAGGGCGTCACCGGGCGCGAAGGCCGCTTCCACACCGAGCAGATGATCGAATACGGCACGAATGTTGTCGGCGGCGTGACTCCTGGTAAAGGCGGCGAATGGGTGCTGGGCAAGCCGGTTTTTGATACGGTCAAGGCCGCGCGCGAGGCTACCGGCGCAAACGCCACCGTGATCTATGTCCCGGCGGCGTTTTGTGCGGACGCGATCTTCGAAGCGGTGGACGCCGGGATCGAGTTGATCGTGGCGATCACTGAGGGCGTCCCGGTGCTTGATATGATGAAGGTGCGCGCGCTAATTGACCAGAGCAGCAGCCGTCTGGTCGGGCCGAACTGCCCCGGCTTGCTCACACCGGTACAGGCGAAGGTTGGCATCATGCCGGGGCATATCGCCGCGCCGGGGAATGTCGGGGTTGTCTCGCGCAGTGGCACGCTGACTTATGAAGTGGTCCACGCTCTGACGCAAAAGAGCATCGGTCAGAGTACCTGTGTCGGCATCGGTGGCGACCCGGTCAATGGCACGAACTTCATTGACGTGCTGGAACTGTTCGA
>CAZMNL010000011.1:0-19704 GCA_964567525.1 uncultured Anaerolineaceae bacterium | reverse complement strand
CCCCGCAGCTTGCTGCGGGGAGGCTTCATTGGTTGGCGGCGAAAGACTGCTGCTTTGCCCTCCCTAAGCAACTGCCGCGCCCGTGCCGGATGGCACGGTTCGAGCGGTTGCTGTTGAGCGTCTATAACGAAAACGTGCTGCATTGCCGTGTTACCTTTCGGGTCTCGCCTTACGGCGGTCAAGTTCTCCTGGACAAGGTTATCGACTGGTTTCTTGACAACGGCACTGGCTTAACCGCATAAACCTGTTTAACCGTTGCCCGCAGGGTCCGGGACTGGAGAAGCATCCCGGAGTGCCTATCCATTCAGTCGTAACATAGCCTGCCTTGAGGCTTAGTCGGGTCAGCTATTGGCTTTTGCAAGCCGCGCCAATTTATTGGCGGCGGTTACTGACGTTTTACACATCCTTACTGTCACGCTGCGCTAAAAATCGAGCCAGTTGTTCGGTGAGTTGTTCCCAGGTGCGCGGGCGCGCATAGTCAATCGCGGCCTGCCGCTGTGCGGCCAGTTGTTCGGGGTGACGGAGCAAATGGCACACGGCCTCCGCGCACGACTCCGGCGTGAATTCCACGTTGATCCCGCCGCCGGACTCCGCGACCATCAATTCGGCTTCGCCCCCGCCGGAGCAGATCACCGGCAGCCCTGCCGCCATGTATTCGACCAGTTTCAGCGGCGAGGCATACTGCCGGAAGATATCTTCGCGCGAGGTCGCTATGCCGATGTCCGCGCGCGCCATCAGCGCCGGCAGTTCCTTGTAGGGCACAAAGCCCAGAAACTCGACCGCATCCCCCAACGCCAACGACTGCGCCAGCGCCTTGAGTTCGTCTTCATCGCGCCCTTTGCCCGCGATCAGCAGGCGCGCGCCCGGTATCTTTTTGAGGATCAGCGGCATGGCACGGATCGGCAGATCGACACCCCAGTTTGTTTCCAGCGACCCCACATAAAGCAGCGTGGGCGGGTGATCGCCGCGCTGCGCGTTAGCCCGCGAAAAATACGCGAAGTCCACGCCATTCGGCAGGTAAAGCACGTCGTGCGCGCCCTGTTCCTTGCGCAGATCGACCAGGGGGCGGCTCACCGAGATCACCGCGTCCGCCGCGCGCACCGCGAGTTTCTCGCGCCACGCCACGATCTTACGCTCGCCGGGACGCACATACGGCACGTAGGGGTAATAATCAATGTCGTGATACAGCAGGTAACCCACGCGCCCGGAACGCTTGAGGTAGCGCGCGATGAAGGCGCTTTCCGGCGCGTACACGATGGCGATATCGTAGTACGGGGCAAGGTGGGGCCGCAGATTCGGCAGCAGCCAGAAGTCCTGCGCCAGCGCGTCCAACAGGCGGGGCAGCCGCAGCAAGCGCACATCGATCCTGCGGACATGACCATCCTGTGCCGTCGTGACCCGGCGGCTGACGGTGTTCTTCAGGCCGCGTATAAGCCGCTGGGCCGCCGAAGCAGGCGGACCGTCGTAAAAGGCGCGGTAGCCCACCACGTCCAGTTTTTCGACATACTGCGCCCAGTGAACCGGCAGGTTTTGCGCGGGCTGGTTCTTCTTGTTGAACATATCGCTCCCGCCGATATACAGGCAGTGCCCCGCCAGCGGAATATGCGACTCGTGTTCGTCCCTGATCACGTCCTGCGATGAAGCTTTCATAAACTCTCCTGTGCCCCCTGGTCGCGTGTGTGTGCGCCTACTTTGCCGAATCCGACACCGCGACCACAGATACAGCGTCACTGTCCGACGATGAAAACAGCGCGGGCAGCGACCGGATCGATTCTTCCCTCATAACCCACAACAGCGCGGCATAAACGATCATGCCCGTGAGGATCGCCACCAGCATAGCGATAGCATAGGTGATGGTTTCCGACATGCGCGATATTTCCACGATCCCCGTCGTGACGAGATATGCCGCCAGCCCCATGATCGCGGATGCGATCACCACGCGCACCAGGGTGCCAAGCGGCAGCCGCCACGTCAGGTCATGCGCCGAAGCGTGCGCATGGATGCCGACCAGCAGCAGAAACGATATCGCCGTGCTTGTCGCCGCGCCCATAAAGCCCCAGGGCGGGATCAACAGCAGGTTCAGGCCCAGGTTAGCCCCCGCGATAATGAACAGGTTGCGCGCCACCACCCCGGAACGCTTGGATAACAACATGCCAAAGCTGGCTAACTCGCTCAAACCCTGGCACATCATGGCAATGGCGATCAGCCACCCGGCGCGGTAGCCGTCCAGGTATTCGTCAGAGGCCAGCAGCACAACCAGCGGTTTCGCCAGCACCGCAAACCCCACAACCGCAGGCACAATCATCAGGAAGAAGAAACTCGACACCATCGTAAGCGCGCGTTCGGCGGCCTGCCGACCGTCCTCTTCCCAGATGCGCGTGATGATCGGGGCCGGGACCAGCCAGAATAACCCGACCAGAAACAGGATGCTGCGCGACGCGATGCGGTAGGAAACCGAATACAACCCGACTTCGTAGCTGTCCCAGAACATCTCGACCACGTAGCGATCCGACATGCGCAGCGCCCACATGGCGATATGGCCCACCGTGATCGGCAGGGAAAAACGCCAGATCGTGCTCATATCCGTGCGTGTAATCGTCAAGTCACCGGCGGCGTTTTCGTCGTCCAGGTGCCTGACAATCAGCCACGTCAGCGGGATGGCGGTCAGGGCCATGATGATGCACTGCCCCCACAGCAGCCCCTCAACGCCCATGCCAAACACCAGCACCAGCACCAGGCTGATCACGACGGTCCCGCCGCGATTGAGCATTTCATAGAAAGAAAAAGCCCGGCTGCGCTCTTGCGCCCGGATGATCGTCATCAGCAGTTCGGATAATGAAGTCGCGGCAAAGGTGGGGATCGCCACCCACAGAATCCGGTACAGGTCCGCTGACAGGGTGGTACGCAGCGCCAGCAAAGCGCCGCCGCTCACCAGCGCCCCGGCAGCCACCATGATCACAAAGCTGACCATCATGGCGGCGAAATAGGTCTTTAGCTTTCCCTGCTTCTTAAAATCTACAAAAAAGCGCACCGCCCCCGACGCAAAACCGGTGATCGTGGCGGCCATCAAAAGCTCGGATATACCAAATGCCAGCACATACCACCCGAACTCGTCCGGTGAAAACAGGTGGGTGTAGATTGGCACGGTAATGAAAGGCGTAATGGAGGGCAAAACTTTTGCCGGTAAGTACGTCAAAAGATCGGTGGCGATCTTTTTGCGCATCTTCTGCATTACGGTGCTTGCGGTATCGGTCATAGCGCGGTGCGCTCCTGTCGTGACAGATAGAGAATTGCTTCAGATACGCCCACTATTGTGGGATAGATGCTTTGTCCGGGGCCATCAAAGAACGTGGGCTGGGTATTGTTGCTGATCAACTGCCCGAAGAACGACAGGCCCAGGCCCAGGTACACCGCGCGAAAAAATGGGTCATCGATGAAGCGCCAGAAATAGACCGTGCGGAGCACATACAACGCGCTCAAGGCCAGGAACGGCAGCAGCCCGGCGAATCCCAGCAGCACCGTGATCCAGAGATACGCATTGTGGATATACCAGCGCAGGCCGTACTCGTTCCATAGGATCTCGCGTTCCAGCGGGGGGCGGTATTCGCTGCCAGGTCCGATGCCGAGCAAGGGATTCTCGCGGATTGACCGCAGGGCATAATCCGTTTCGATGATCCGCCAGTCTACGCTGTCATCGGTGCGCGCCAGGTTTGCCCCCGATGTCAGCGAAGCGATGCGCCCGAATGAGGCTTCCCATAGTTGTTCGGTCTCGTTGGGGAATATACGCCAGTAGGCGACGATGGCGATCAGCATCATGACCCCTATTGGGAACAGACGGTGAATCAGGCGCATTCGATCCCGGCTGGTCATGATCAAAAACAGCAGTATCAACACCAGGGCCGACGAAACCCACATGCTGCGCTGAAAACTGCGAAACAGCCAGTTAACCACCAGGCCCAGCAACAGCGTCAATGCCAGGTAGCGGAATGTGCTCATCTGCGACCTGGGCGTAAAGGCCAGCGTCGCCACAAGCACCGGCAGCATCGCGTATAACATCGGCCCCCCGCGATACTGAAAGACACGGCCCACCCCACTGAACTGAGTACCCGCAGTGCGCAGTTGTTCGATCTCGACGGGGAAAATGATCGGGTGCAGACCGGGGTAAACGATCCGCAGCATGACCCCAAAGGCCAGCAGCCCCGTGATGATCCACAGGCCGGTAATAAACCGGCCCAGCATGGCACGGTCGCGCAGCAGATGCACCACCGGGAAAAACATCGACCACAGCATCAGGTTACGCCCGCGTTGAACCAGGGTTTTGATGCTGCCGCCCAGCGCGAAAAAGCTGTTGAGCATCGACAGGACAATCACGATCAGAAAGATCAGGATCGGAATGGACAACGGGGAATTGCGCAGGCGGTAGTCCTGCCAGATCGAACTGCGCATGACCAGCAGGCCGATGAGTACTCCGAGCATGATCTCCTGGATGTGGACACTCGCCGGGCCAAAACCGAGCAGCGGCATCCAGTTAGTATTGATCAGGCCGTTGGTCAGGGCGACCAGCGCCAGCAGGCCGTATTCCGGCCAGCGCAGCGTCATGATGATGAAAGCCGGACCACCCACCAGCCCAGCTACCAGTTTCCAGTTTTCGATAAAGTGCGTGCTGACGATCACTATAACGCCGATCCCACAGCCGACAAGCAGCGCGAGCAGCAGGTCCAGGATCGCGCGCCTGGGTGGCAGATATGAAACCGGGTGATGCAGACGGTCGATGGTATGCTTTTGTCGCTGCAAAGACAGTCTCATAGATCGGCTCACTTGCGGATCACAATTATGTTACCGGCGGCGCGCGATGGTATCGTAACAATCCAGCAGTTTTTCGGCGGAATGCGACCAGGAAAGCTGCTGTTCGATCCGCGTGCGCCCCATCGCCCCCAACTGCGCACGCTGATCGGGATCATCCATCAGGGCGGCAATGTGGCGCGCGAGCTGGCCCGGATCGTTGTCCTGGGCGTACAGCGCAGCCTCGCCTGCGGTGATGCGATGTTCCGTCAGGTCATAGGCCACCACCGGCTTACCCAACGCCATATATTCCAACACCTTGATCATGGTGGATTTGTCGTTGAATGGGTTGAACGGTTCGGGAGCAACGCCGATATCAACGGTGGCGAGCAGTTCCAGGGCTTCGCGGTGTGGTTTCTTGCCCGCGAACGTGACTTCCGCACGCAAATCCAGTTCGGCTACGAGTTTTTCGAGCGTTTCCGGGTCATCCGCCGGGCCAATCACCAGGCATGACCAGTCACGTTTCCCCAGGTCTTGCTTGAGGTGGTGCAGCGCGTACAGCAGGTGATCGAAACCGTCCTGACGGGCGATATAGCCGATGTAACCGATCTTCACCATCCCGTTAGCGGCTGGTGTTAGGGGTTTCAGGTCCGGCAGTTCACCGAGATCGGGACCATTGCGCACGACCCACACCTGCTCTGCATTGACTCCGTTGCGCTCAATATCATGGCGGCGATACGATTCGTTCGCGGTAATCACGTGCGTTGCCACCCGGCAGGAAGTTTTTTCGAACAGGTTAAGCAGGCGGGATATCCACGCTTTTTGATCTTCCTGCTTGGCGGCGTAAAGCTCCGCCGCCAGGTCGTGATGGTCAAAGATCACGCGTTTTCCGGCAAGGCGCGGCAGCAGCGCCGCCACAAACAGGGTATCCGGCGGGTTGTGCAGATGCAGCACATCAAACCCACCGCGCAGCCAGCGCCACAAGACCATCAGCGTCAGCAGCGCAGTCGCATAGCCGAACTCCACCAGGTAGCCCAGCAACCCCTGGCTGGCCTGGATGTACGGAAAACGATAGACCTGCACATCACGGATGACTTCGTGCCAGGGCTGGCCGGAGGCGCGCGGCGCAAGCACCGTCACGCCATACCCGGCGGCGGCCAGCGTATCGGCTTCATGACGCACACGCACATCCTGGGGATAAGCGCAGTTCTCTAACAGCATCAGGGTGCGTAATTTGCGGTTGGTGGAACTATCCATGCCTGAAACTCCACTGCGTATATTAGGTCCGCTGGACACGTTAGCGCCTGGTATAGCGATAGGCGTAGGGCTGGCGGAAATCCGCTTTGTTGACCACGATACCGGCAATGTTGGCCTTGATGTCCCGCAACTGCTGCAACGAGATTTCCAGCGTGTCACGATCCGTATAGTGTTGGGCGGCTACCAGCAGCGTGGTTGTAGCTTGCTTTGCCAGGATGGTGGAATAGCCCGTCGCCAGCAGCCCTGGCGCATCCACGATCACGATATCACATTTTTCCGCTAACAGGCGGAAAACCAATCTGAGCTTATAGACCGAAGTAAGGCCCGTTAAGTCGCTGTATTGCGCGGCGTTCCCACTGGTGAGAACGCGCAAATTACTATAGGGCGTGTTTTTCAGGACGGCTTCGGGCATTTCGCTGCCCGCCAACACATCGCACAACCCCGATTGGGGATCGAGTTTAAAAATGCGGTGAACCATCGGGCGATGCAGATCGGCATCCACCAGGATCACGTTGTATTCGCTGCGCGCCAGCGACAGCGCCAGGTTTGAGGCCACCGTAGACTTGCCGGTTCCCGGTTCAGGGCTTGTCACTAACACCACCGGGTGCTCTTCATGCGAAAACGCCTCAGAAAGCTGCAAACGCACCTGAAGCGCCTGAAACGCATCCGAAAGCGTCTGGCGGCGTCTCAAATCCGGTATCTGGCGGCGGGACCATCCCAGCTTGGGAATTTGAGCGAGCACAGGCAGCCCGGTGAGGGCCTGGACTTCGCTGGAACTGCTGATTTTGTTACTGAAACTTTCCAGCCCGATGATCAGCAACAGCCCCCCCATAACGCCCGCTGCCGCCCCCAGAATGGCGTTCAGCATCAGGTTAGGCGATGCCGGTTTTTTGGGAAACTGCGCGTATTCAACAATCGTGATCGCGCTGCTGCGCATTTCTTCCGCCGAGCGCACCTCTTCATAGCGCAGCAGCATATCCGCGTAGAGCTGCTGGCGCAGCGTCACCTGCCGGCCAAGTACTTCTAGTTCGCTGGATGTGATATTAGAGTTCTGGCCTTCTTCATCGAATTTTCGCAGCAGGCGCGTGTATTCCTCCAGCGCTTCCTCCAGGTCATTTTTAGTCTGGATCACCTGTTCTTCGAGCAGTTCGCGGGCGGTGGGCACATCCCCGGCATAGAGCACCAGGCTGCGCTCAACCATAATCTCAGAGAGATGATTAGCCGCATCCATGGCAATTTGCGGGTTGGTATGTCGCGCTGAGATATGCAGCAGTTCCGTTTCGGCCACCGGTTCCACTGTAATCTTGGGCGGCTTGGCAATGCCTAAACGCGCGATCAATTCGTCCAGGATAGGGGCGCTGTTGGCAATCTCAACATAGGTATTCAAAAGGCGTGTAGCCAGCATACTTGCGCCATAATCAAACTGCCCGCCAGCCGCAGAAGCTACGCGGATCGTCGAAGTCGATTCATAGACCGGGGTCAACATCTGGCTGATACCCAGAGAGGCCAGGATCGCGGCAACGGTAACCACGATCAAGATCCACTTGCGCCGCATCAAGACGCCCCAATATTTACGCAGTTCCCAGCCCATCTCCGGGCTGGGTTCGGAGGCCCTGCGCCCGGTCACGACACGGGAAGTAATCGTGCGGGCGGCGCTGCCGTCAAGCGGGATTGTGTCGTCCAGGTGCAAAAAGGCATATTGTCCGTCCGGGCTTACCGGCGCAGGCGGTTTCATATTTGTCGGGCGCAACCCTGAATCCCCCGCCGCAAGCAAAAACTGATTGGCATCAAAGGGGCGGCGCAGGTACTTTTCCGTGCTGTCCGGACGAGAACGCAGCACCGCGCCATCAGATTCCACTAACAGGAAGATCGGCAGATTGGGGCGGGGGCTGGCCTTGCGAATCGCATCCAACAAGCTGGTTCCGTTAGATGGTGCTTGAGACATTTTGGCATCCAGAATCACCGCGTCAGGCGGCGGATTCGCAGTTAACGCTTGTAACGCATCCGCGCTATTTTCAACCGCGATCACCTGGATGCTGTGGCGCATTAGCTGATCCTCGATATGCAGGACTTCTTCTAAGTCATTATCAGCCAGCAACACTTGCCACGACTTATCAGGCATGACCACCTCTGTACATAGCTAGCCCTAGTTTTGAGTAGTGTACTTGATCAGGGAATAATTGAGAATAGTATACAAACCAGACCTTGCAGAATCGCTAACAAACACAAAGCTTTCTAACAAAACACTTTGCAATGTTTGGCGCATGTATACTTTTAGCGAAAACATTTCGCTATCGCAAGCTCGGTAAACGGGGCGGCCCGTCCCGGACGATTGTCCCTGCGTCTAGATTCTACTCCTTGATGGTTTGTGATACGACTCGGCACGGTCACGATCGTTGTCCGGGTTATAGAAGGAATACCCCACCCCGCGTTCGGTCAAGATATACTGAGGGTTGCTGGGATCCACTTCAATCTTGGCCCGCAGCCGGCTGATATTGACCCATAGATACTGGGTTTCCTGGTGGAACACGTCCCCCCACACCTTAGATACCAGTTGTTCATGGGTCAAAATCCGCCCGGCGTTAAGGGCCAGATTGTGCAGCAGCTTGTATTCAATCGGCGTCAGGTTAATCACCTCATCGCCGCGCATCACTTTGCGCTGGACAAAATCAATAGCCAGGTCGCCCAACTGTACTAACGTTTTCCCGCTGGACCGGTCTGTGGTGTCCGACAGGAAAGCCCGGCGCAGGTTCGCCTGAATGCGCGCCAGGAGTTCTTTTGGACGCAGTGGTTTGACGATATAGTCATCAGCGCCCGCATTCAAGCTTTGAATGATGGTTTCTTCTTCGGTGCTTGCGGCCAGCATGATGATCGGGGCTGCTGTTTGCTCGCGCAGTTTTTCGCAGATGATGAGCGCGTCCGTATCGGGCAAATAGTGACCGAGCAGGATCACGTCGGGAACTTCAATCGCGGTCAGGCCCAGGCCGGATTCGCCTTCATGTGTCAATACGACGTGGTAGCCCTCATTGTTGAGCTGGCTCTTGACCTGCTGGGCAACGCGAACATCCTGCTCGATGATCAAGATCGTGGCATTGGCTTTTGGCGCGCGCGTCCCGCGCGAGTCGCTCGGCGGGTTATAGTAGGGATCAGCGAAGGCTGGCACATTGACCGGCTGGCTTTTCAGCGGCAACATGAGGTGAACAACAACTTCCTGTTCTTTGGAGGCTTCGGTCCACAGATGCCCTTCATGTGCCTGAATAATGCCCTGCGTGAAGTAGAGCCGCAGCCCCAGGTCGCGGACCATTTGCGGATTATGGCTGCGATTCTGCAACAAATCGCCGATATTGTCTGTATGCAGCAAATCCGGCAGGCTGTTACCATGATAATCAATCGTGATCTGCACCTTGTTATCGTTCTGGTAGGCTGAAAGCTCGATTCTGGTGCCAAAAGAGAGCTTGAGAATGCTGGCGAGCAGGTTGTGCAGCGCCCGGCTCATACGGATCGCATCCACATCTACCATGGGCAGATCGTCAGGTATATCGAGTTTGAGATCGAGATAACTGCCCTCATCGGCCAGTTTATGTGCCACATATTGCACCAGCCGCTTGAAGTTTGTAGGCCGGGTGCGCAAATCCAATTCTTTGATATCGAGCCGCGATACATCCCGCACATTTTCCAGCAGTTGGATGGTGTCCTGTGCGTTGGTATTGATTGTCTGGAGAAAACCGTCTAATTCTTCTTTGCTCCAGGCATAATGATCGCTCAACAGGGTGCTGGCACAACCAACAATGAACACCAACGACGAGCGCAGTTCATCGATTAGATTCAAGAAAACCTTTGTGCGCTGGTCGCTGCGTCCCTGATCGGGCGAAATATTCTGGATAATGCCTCCCCAACTGGCCCCATCGTGATTTCCGGGGAACGGGAACAGGGTACACTGCATGTGGTGCTGCCAGGGCTGCCCGGAGGCAAAGTCCCGGCTCGGATACTGGTTAAGCTGGTTAAATGCGGCCTGAAGCTCTTTGAGAGTCTGGTTCAGGTCGTCGCTCTTGGTGGCAATCCGGCCAAACAAGAAACTATAAGGACGGCCCACCAGCCGTTCCACCGTGATATCGAGCAAGTCAGCCAGATATTGGTTTGCGTAGATCACGATATCATCGTGCCCAACCAGGAAAACCGCATTGCCGGTCAGCGGCAGCGTGTCTGCTGTGGCTGTCTCAGATGGATTTGATGGCAGTGTCACAATAAATCTCCCCTTGTCGTATTGATAAATGCCGCATATAAACCGCTTACTGCCGGGTATTTCCCCAAGCTGCTGTACACGTGCCAGACTTGATAAAATGACTAACACAGTTTTTCAGAACCCTGTAAGAAGCCCATCAAATTCCTATCATTGATAAGAATTTGTAAGCAGTACCGGGGTCATATGATCAAAATTATATAGCAAAATTCGTTTTTTTCTGTCAAACTCTATTAATTTTTTACGATTTTCACAGGCAAATCATTTTTGAAGATTGTAAAAATTTACCTCTTATAACTTATTGGTTTGAGAACAAAGCGCACAATGTACCTCTAAAATAGGCCACTTCACGGGAAAGATCGAACTCCCTACCCCCCACCACCCCTCTATACAATATTCATATACCGACTCTGCCCCGCAAGTAATTTGTATGCTTTGCGCACGGGCATCTTAATTATCTCAATTTTACAATTAGCTGTTAGGTTAAGTCGATGTAATTGTAAGTTGACCTGATGGCAAATTCAATGTATGCTAAAAATCGAGAAGTGCAAAATTTCATTGACCCGATAACATGTTCATGAAATTTTAATCTTTGAAAAAAGCGGGTGGGACAAAACTTTTTGACTTCAACATTTTCAACCGGGCGCATGATATGTGTTCCGGTGCGTTCAGTGAAAACGTCATTCCAAACAATCATCCCAAGTGTCATCGCGCTGTATAGCACACAAGAGATCGTCACACGGAGGAACACGATGCAGCAATCAAAATTCCCTCTCAACGGCAACTCGTGGTCTTATTACCCCATCATCCGGCCTGATTTCATCCGCCCGCAGCGCGAGTTTTATTTCGCGGTCAAGCGCCTGGTTGACATCGTTGGTTCTTTGGTTGGGCTGGTGATGCTGGCCCCATTTTTGGTGTTTATGGCGATCACCATCCGGTTGGACTCATCCGGTCCCGCGCTCTACAAGCAGGAACGTGTCTCTGCCCGGCGCAAGAAAACCGCCAACGGCGAAGAATGGGAAACTATCACCTTCAACTGCTATAAGTTCCGCTCCATGTACACGGACAGCGGCGACACGGAGCACCGGGCATTCATCCAGGCCTTTATCGAGAATGATTACGACAAGATGGCCGAGATCAAAGGCGAGAGCAGCGAAGAATTCAAGCTGACCCATGACCCGCGCATTTCGCGCGTGGGCCGCATCATCCGCAAGGCCAGCATTGACGAACTGCCCCAACTGTGGAACGTGTTGAAGGGCGACATGAGCCTGGTTGGTCCCCGGCCCGCGATCCAGTACGAGGTCGATCTGTACAAGTCCTGGCACCACAAGCGGCTGAAGTCCAAAGGCGGTCTGACGGGCTTGTGGCAGGTCAAGGGGCGCGGCTCGGTTGAGTTCGACAAGGGCATCCGCCAGGATATCTGGTATGTTGAGCACCAATCCCTGCTGTTGGACCTGTGGATCATGATCCAGACGCCCCTGGTCATGTTCAAGGGCAAGTAAGCGGAACCATTGCGGCTGACCTCTAAAAAAATCACCCCCCGGAATACTTCGGCATTCCGGGGGGTGATTGGTTTATTTCCGGCTTTGGCGGCGAATGGGACGCAGCCCCAACACAAAACTGTCGTAATCGTGTTCGCGCGTCAGCGGGGTTGAAACCTTCGCCAGCGGCGCGGCGTCCGGCGGTCCCCACAGGACCCCCGCCGGTACATTGCGCGTGACCGCCGTTCCCGCTTTGATCACCGCCCCTTTGCCAATGCGCACATTAGGCAGGATCACACAGTGCGGCCCGATGAACACGTCATCTTCGAGCACCACCGGGCCAATATGCCCGGTATCGCTTTTCGGCCCCCAGTACATGTGTGTGAGGATCGTCACGCGCAGCCCGATTGTGCAGTGGTTACCAATCGTCACCCTGTCCGGGTGCAGCTCGTCAATGTACACATACTGGCTGATAAAGACGTTTTCGCCAATCGTCACACCGCGCATACGGTGCAGGGCCGGGCGGAGGCTGTCGCCACCCGGCGCGACCGCCGCGAGTTTGTGCAGAATCCGCTGGTAGATGTTTTTCAGGTCCAACGTGGTTACTCGCTTCCCCCGTCTTCATGCGGATAATCGTCCAGTTCAACGGGCGGCAGGCGCAGGTAATCCGTCGTGCGGGTCTTGCGCGTGAAGTCATCGAAGGCGTGCTGCACCTGGTCTTCGGTCAGGTCCATCGCCTGCGCCACCTCACTAACCGGGACACCGTGTTCCTGGGCGTACCATAGCAAATCCATCGTTTTGAACGGCAGCCGGAAGAAAAACTCTTCCTGGGTCTGCTGCGCGCTGTAGGTGTCGGAGGTGGGCGTGCGCGTGCGAATCTCTTCGGGCACATCCAGGTATTCGGCGATCTGGTAAACGTGTGATTTTACCAGGTGTCCGATCAGGCGAATGTCGCTGCCGCCGTCGCCATACTTCACAAAGAAACCCTGCATGTGCTCGTTTTTGTTGCCGGTACCGATCACGGCAAAGTGATTCAGTTCGGCGTGATAGTACAGCATCGCCATGCGCGCGCGCTGTTTAAAGTTCGAAGCCGCCACGATCTGAAAATAAGGCTTGGGCGGCAGGCGTTTGGTCTTCTCTTGCCCATCTGGGGTGACGATCACCAGCCGGAAGACCGTCAGCGTGGCCTCTTCAAGCACGTTGGCGGAGGTCACGATCTTGGCTTTGTAACCGGCCTGGGGGTCATATTCCGGGAAAACCTGCTTGATCGCCTCATCACGCCGCCGGTAACAGCCGAAGCCGTCCAGCACCGGCGTGATATCTTCCAGAATGGGATCAACGCCGTAGTGCTGCGCCACCATGCGCGCCAACGACTCCGAGTCGGGGTCGGAATCTTTTTCCGGCAGCATCAGGGCGACGACGTTTTTAGGGCCGAACGCGCGCGCGACCAATGCCAACACGACCGACGAATCCACCCCGCCGCTGATGCCCACGACCGCCCCCCGGCGGCGCATCACATCCCTGACATAATAGCGCAGCGCGGAAACCAGCCGCTCGGTTTCGACTTGCGGATCGATTTCTAAAACATGCGGGCCAAAACGCATCGTTTACGACTCCTTATGTGGTATGGCTGAACCGTGACACACCTTAACGTGATCGGCTTTGGACAGCGGCGCGGGCATGGTGAAGCTGGTCACAAAACGCTCGTGAATAAGCTGGCTGGAGAGAATGCCCACCAGCGCCATATCATCCGTTTCGCTGATACGCATTCCGCGCTCGATCTTCTGCACCAACTGCTCGACGGCGCGCGGTTTGAACAATCCCGACTGCGCCAACTGCGCGGGCGAAAGCATCTCGCGCACATAGTCGGGCGTTTCCTCGTTGAAGAATCCCCGGTGAATCGGCGCGCGGTAGGGCTGCTTGGAGCGTTTCCAGACGCTCTCCGGCAGCCATTCGGCGGCGGTTTGCTTGAGGATGTATTTTTCATTCAAGCCGCGCAGCTTCATCCTGGGAGGCAGGCGCATAGCAAATTCGACCAGCCGGTGATCGAGGAACGGGAAACGCCCCTCGACCGAGTGCGCCATGCCCATACGGTCCCCCTGCGAAGAAAGCAGGTATTGCGCCAGAAAGATCGTGCTTTCGAGATACTGCGCGCGGTGCAGCATATCCCACTGCATGAACTGCGGCGGGTACGGGATCGCCAGGTCGAGGCTGTCGCTCGCCAGCGCCGCGTAATCGTCCGCGATATGCGCTTGCAGCGCGTCCGAGAAAAAGCGCTTGGTGCGGTTGTTGTTGTGCCAGCGCAGCGCGTGCGAATAATCCGGTTGATCGGTGTCGGTCAACCCCTGCCGGAAAAACGCCATCAGGTAGCCGCCGCTGCTTGATGTCAGGTCGGGGATATACGAGTAAATGCGCTTGAGCAGCAGCGGGCGAATCTGCGAATCGGGGTTCCGCGCCCAGAACTGCCGGATCTTCGCCTCTTTGAAGATGTTATAACCGCCCAGGAATTCGTCGGCCCCTTCGCCCGTCAGCACGACTTTGATACCGTTGTCGTTCACCAGCCGGGATAGCAGGAACATCGGTACGGGCGACGTGCGCATGATCGGCACTTCGGTATGCCAGATCACGTCCGGGAACGCGCGCCCGATATCGGCGTGCGTGATGTGCGTGATTTTGTGCTCCGTGCCGAGATGCGCCGTCATGTGGCGCTGGTATTCGCTCTCGTCATACACCGGGTCGCTGAACGTGATCGAAAACGTGTTCAGCAGGTCGCCGACCGTGTGGCGGATAATCGCCGTGACGGTCGAGGAATCCAGGCCGCCGCTCAGGTATGCGCCCACCGTCACATCGGCGCGCAGCCGGATTTTTACGGAGTCGATCAGCAGTTCGCGGAACGCTTCGAGATACTCCGCATCGGAAAGCTGCCCGGCGGCGCTGCCGTTTTCCGGGGCCGGGAAATCCACCTGCCAGTATTGCGTGAGCGATAACTGCCCGTTCTGCGCGACGAGATAGTGCCCCGGCGGAACATCGAAAATTCCCTTGAAGATCGAGCGCGGCGAGCGCGTACTCCAATACGAAAACACCTGGTCGAGTGAGATCGGGTCGATCTCCGCATCCACACGCGGATCGGCGAGAATCGCCTTGATCTCGGAGCCGAAGATCAGCGCGCCATCCGCAACCGTGTAATACAGCGGGCGGATGCCAACCCGGTCACGCGCCAGCACAAGCCGCTGCTGCCGCGCGTCCCAGATCGCAAACGCGAACTGCCCGTTCAGGTGCTTGACGCAATCCGGGCCGTATTCCTCATAAGCGTGCAGGATCACTTCGGTGTCGGACTGCGTGCTGAAGCGGTGGCCGCGCGCCTCAAGTTCGGGCCGCAGTTCGACATAGTTGTAAATTTCCCCGTTAAAGACGATCCAGGCGGTTTCGTCCTCGTTGGTGATCGGCTGCTGCCCGGTGTTGAGGTCGATAATGCTCAGGCGCGCGCTGCCCATACCCAGCTTGGGATCGAGATAGATGCCGAACTGGTCCGGGCCGCGATGCCGGATCATGGCGAGCATCTGGCGCAGCGCATGTTCTTCGATAGGGGCGTCTTTCGTCAGATTAAGCATACCCACGATGCCACACATGCTGTAGTACCCCGTTTGTGTCTATGTTTGCGATGAGGGACGCTCAGGCCAGCCCCAGTTCTTCGAGCAGCCCGGCCTTGATGAGCTTTTTGTCGATCTTGCCGTTTTTGGATTTAGGCAGATGGTCGCGGATACGGATATGCTGCGGCAGCATCAGGTCTTCCAGGTACGCGCGGCAGTGTGCCAACACCGCTGTTTCGGTTAATTCCCCACCGGAACAGGACACCACCGCTGCAATTGATTCGCCCAGGATCGCATCAGGCAAACCCACGACCGCCGCATCAATGACGCCCGGCAGCGCATACAGCACGTTTTCGATCTCTTTAGGCGCGACCTTCTCGCCCCGGCTCTTGATGATGTCATCCTTGCGGCCCTTGAAGTACAGGTAGCCTTCATCATCCATCGTGAACAGGTCATCGCTGTAGCATACGCGCTCGCCGAGAATCGGGCCGGGCCGGTAGCGTTCGGCGGTCGCTTCGGGGTTGCCCCAGTAACCGCGCATCACGTGTTCGCCCCGGATCACCAGTTCGCCGGTTTCGCCCGGTCCGAGCCGGTTCCCCGCCTCATCTTCGATCCACACTTCCGTGCCGGGGATCGCAATCCCAACCGAGCCGGGCCGGATGGTAAGCTGGTCCGGCGGCAGGTAGAGCGTGCGCTTGGTTTCGGTCAGGCCGTACATGGAGAAGATCGTCACGTGCGGGAACCGCCGCTGAAATTCCATGATATGACTGGGGGGCAGCGCCGCCGCCGTATTGGTGATATAGCGCAAGCCGGACAGGTCGAAGGAACTCAAATCCATTTGCAGCAGAGTCGCCATCATGGTCGGCACGATGGGGAAACCCGTCACCTGTTCCGCCTCGATGCGCTTCAGCACAGCAGCGGGAAACACAAAGCTGCCTTCCAGCACCAGCGTCCCGCCGAAGCGGAAGGTCATCAGCAGTTGGTAGAGTCCATAGTCGAACGACAGCGGCAGCGCCGAGAGCACGATATCCTCGGCGACATTTTCCAGGTATGTGATGATCGATCCGGTCGCAAACACCACGTTGCGGTGATCGCTCATCACGCCTTTGGGAAACCCCGTGCTGCCGGAGGTGTAAATCAGGCACGCCAGATCGCGCGTGATGTTCACCTGGGGCGGGCGCTCTGCCGCAGCGGACGCCATCAGCGTGTCCAGCGCGAACCAGTGTTCGTGCTGCCCGGCGGCTTTTTCGGCAGCCTTGCCGCAGCTCACCCCTGCCACCAGGGATGGCACTTCCGGCCACGTCGTGCCCACCATCGCCGCCCTACGACCGTCAAAGATCAGCGCGCGCGCGGTGCAGTTGTTGAGCATGAACGCCAGCTTATCCTGCTTGGTGGTCGGGTTGATCATCACGAACACCCCGCCCGCCTTCAGCACGGCAAAGATACCGATCACGGCCTCAACCGAGTTATTCAGGAACAGGGCCACGCGGTCGCCACGCCGCACCCCGGCAGCGATCAAGGCGCTCGCCAGCCGGTTTGTCATCGTGTCAATTTCCGCGTAGGAAAGTCGCCGGTCCTGGCATACCAGCGCCGTTTTGTCCGGGGAACGCGCGGCGCTCGCGCATAAGAAGTCGTGAACCAGCATGATCGCGCCTAACCGTGACTGTTCTGTTTGGTGCGAATGTAGGCGGCCAGCTTGTTCACGGAATCGAAGTGATCGGGGACAATCTCGTGATCCTCGATCTCGATGCTGAAGGTTTGCTCGACAAACATTACCACGTCCATAATGGCAACCGAGTCGATGATGCCTTCTTCCAGGAAGGAAGCGTCGTCATCGTATTCGAAGGAACCATCGCTGAACAGAACGTTTTCGACCAGGTAGTCTCGAATTTGTGCTTCAATGCTCATAATTCCGCATCCTGTATGAATAAATGGATGAAGTCCATCGCGGACGATTAGATATGATGCGCGCCTGGGGTATCACGTGGCTGATAACGAGAAAGACCTGCATCAGGATTTTGACCGTTTGCCATCCCAATAAGGCTTCGCCATGAAAATAATTACCCCATCCCCGCGTGACCTGCGGTCACGTTCCCCCTTCCCCCAGGGAAGGGGACACCCAAACGCTGCCGAGGATCGAAACCTCAAATGGGCAATTATTTCTGTGGATCAGCCTAACAACGTCAACAAAACCGCGCCAGGAGAAGCTTAACGCTTTTGCACCCCGCCTATTCTACCACTAACAGCCCCCTTGCGCTTGACAGACAGATGCCATAAGTAGGCGCATAATTATAAAAAAGTGTATAGTTTGTAGCATGAGCATTTAGACTTGTGCGAAGATGCACATTATCAGCATAGCACATAAATCTCAGCATACCCCGCAATGTAATCGCATTGATAGCCTAAGAATGGATACTGTAATGTGACTGCAAGGTTACTGGCATAAAATGAGTTTGTAGGAGGAGGTGATTAGGTGCTCTTTTTGTTTGCAAGTATACACAAAACATAATCCGTCTAATCGTGGAATGAACTTGATAATGTATACACCGGGTATCTGCTCACGTCAATCGGGCGCAGCAGAATTTTCAATCACATCTGCCCGGCTAAGCCAGCGGGATTGTGACACCGTAAGCCAATACACCCATCGAAGGTGGATTTTTTGATTCTAGTGGGGCAAACACCATGACGCGAAACGTATTCTCTCGATTTTTGCTCGTTCTTATGCTCGTTTTCGCAGCAACCTTCACATCATTCGGCCTGCAACAGCCTGAGCGCGCCTATGCTCAGGCACTTATTGTAACCAGCCTGGCGGATAGCGGCCCAGGGACGCTGCGCGAAGCGATTGCGCTCGCCCAGGTTGCTTCCGATCCCGCAGTTATCACGTTTGACGTGGCTGGTACTATCCAACTCGCCCAGCCCCCCGACACTGGGGGACTGGATACGAGCCGGTATTTCGTCAACACCCCGATCACTATCGAGGGCAATAACCAGATTGTGATTGATGCATGGGGGTGGACACAACACTTTTTCGTTAATGTAGGCGGCACGCTTGTCCTTAACGATATCACTCTGACCGATGGTTACGCCGACTTCGGCGAAACCTGGTCTGGTGGGTGTGTTCATCTTGATGGCGGTTCGCTGATAATGAACAATAGCACCCTCATCAACTGTGAATCGGACACCGAAGCCGGGGCGCTCTACATTGCCAATATCGCAACGGTAACGATCAATAACAGCACCATCGCTAACAGCACCGCTCAAGGCGATACGGTGGAGTTTCCCACCGGAGGTGTTAATGGCGGGGGTATCCTCAATTTTGGTACTCTGACGCTCAGTAACAGCACGATCTCCGGCAATGACGCCATGAATGGCAGCGGCGGCGGTATTTTCAACACCGGTACAATCACCATCACCCACAATACTTTCGCCAATAACCAGGCGAATTTCGCCGATCACATCTTTAATTCAGGCACGGGTTTTGCTTACCTTGCCGGTAATATTCTTACCAATGGCCTGGGCACCCGCAACTGTTTCACCAGCGTAGGGTGGACTGATAACGGGTACAACCTTTCAGAAGATGGTTTCTGCAACTTCCTGGTGGGCAACAACGCAGCGCTTAATCTTGGTGCGTTGGGATTCAACGGCGGCCCCACCCAGACCCATCTGCTAGGCTCTGGCAGTGATGCCATTAACCGCATTCCTAACGCGACGCTGATCGCCAACAACGGCGTCAGCTACACCTGCAACCAGGGTGTTGAAGCGTTGGACTTCGACCAGCGCGGCGTAAACCGGCCTTTATCCCTGGGCGACGCTTGCGATTCTGGATCGGTTGAAACTGCTGATTCACCCATCATCGCCGGAATTACCGTCAGCACGATCAGCGGCGATACAACTGAAGCGGGCGGCACAGCCACCTTCAATGTCAGCCTGACAACCCAGCCCAGCGGCGGCGCGGACGTGACCATCCCGCTGACCAGCAGCGACCTGACCGAAGGCACGGTCCCCGCCGACGTCGTGATCCCCAATGCGAGTTGGGATGTCGGTGTAGATGTCACGGTAACGGGTGTTGATGATGACGTGGTAGACGGCGACATTGCCTACACGATCATCACCGGCGACCCGGCCAGCGCCGCACCCGAATATGCAGTATTTGGCGCAGGCGATGTTGCCGACGTGGCCGTCACCAACCTGGATGACGATGTTGCGGATATCAACGTCAGCGCGATCAGCGGCAACACGGTTGAGGACGGCACGACTGCGACCTTCACGATCACGCTGACCTCGCAGCCTTCCGGCGGCGCGGATGTGACCATCCCGCTGACCAGCAGCGACCTGACCGAGGGCACCGTGCCCG
>CAZMNL010000010.1:8835-20171 GCA_964567525.1 uncultured Anaerolineaceae bacterium | reverse complement strand
CTTAGACGGACCGGGGAAAAGATGAAATTTATTGACAAACTCCGCAGTGCCCAGGAAAAACGCGACTCCTGGCTGTGTATTGGGCTGGACCCCACACCGGACTTTTTGCCGGGTGGTACAACCGTGTTCAACTTCAATCGCGCGATGATCGCGGCCACCGCTGACCATGCCTGCGCCTATAAGCTCAACCTGGCGTTTTACCTGTCCTACGGGCCGCAGGGATTGCAAGACCTGCAAGATACCGTCGCCGCTGTGCCGGACGACATCCCGACGATCCTCGACGCCAAGTTCGGCGATATCAGCTACACCGCGCAGCATTACGCCCGCGCCGCCTTTGACCAGATTGGAGTCGATGCCGTCACGATCAGTCCATACGTGGGCATGGATGCGGTCACACCGCTGTTAAATTATACCGACAAGCTGGTGTTTGTGCTGGTGCGCTCATCCAATACCAGCGGCAATGACTTTCAGTTCTGGCCCAGCGAGCGCGCACCGCTGTACCGTTATGTGACCGCACAGCTTAACACGCTGGCCCGCGAGTATCCCGACCAACTGGGTATCCTGGTGGGGGCAACGCAGGCCCCCGACCTGATCAATATCCGCAGTTGGGCACCCACGCTGCCGTTCTTGATTCCGGGCATCGGGGTACAGCAGGGCGATCTGAACATCGCGGTTGAGCATGGCGTCGCGCGCACAGGGATCGGACCGCTGATCGCTGTGTCGCGCTCGATCATCTATGCCGACACGGACGGCGATTATGCGGAAGCTGCCCATAACTCCGCGCGGGTGTGGGTCGCCCAGATTCGGGAAACGCGCGCGCGCTACGCAGGCATCTAAACACAACACCGCAGTTTGAAACACGCATGTTGCCCTGAGCGCATTCGAAAACGCGGACTCATTTTTGCACGCCTACATAGACGCCATCGCTGCCAACACGTGTCTGGTAAACGCGCCTGTGCTGATCGCATCTTCACCCGCCCCGACAATGTCAGCGGTACGTGCGCCGTCTGCCAGCGCCGCCTCGACCGCGGCTTCGACGGCATCTGCTTCAGCGTCAAGCTTCAGGCTATGGCGCAATAGCATCGCCGCGCTGAGGATCGTCCCCACCGGGTTGGCTAGTCCCTGCCCGGCGATATCGGGCGCAGAACCGTGAATCGGTTCGTAAACACCAAATGCCCCGGCATTCAGCGACGCGGACGGAAGCATCCCCAGTGATCCCGCCAGCACGGACGCCTCATCGCTGAGAATATCGCCGAACATATTCCCCGCCAGGATCACGTCAAAGCGTGCCGGGTGACGCAGGATGTGCATGGCGCAGGCATCCACCAGCACATGTTCGAGTTCCACGTCGGGATAATCCTGCGCGACTTGCTCCACCGTGCGCCGCCAGAGCCGCATTGCGGCGAGTACGTTGGCCTTGTCTACTGAGGCGAGCTTGCCGCGCCGCTGGCGTGCCGCATCAAATGCGACGCGCGCCACCCGTTCGACCTGCGCGACCGTGTAAAGCAGCGTATCGTGCGCACGGTCGCCATCGCCCTGTTCGCCGCGCTCGCCGAAGTAAATGCCGCTGGTCAGCTCACGCACGAACAGGATATCGACGCCTTCGAGCAGGTCCGCACGCAGCGGTGCGTGCTGCGCCAGCGCGGGATACGCTCTGACCGGGCGCAGGTTGGCGAACAGGTCAAAGTGCTGGCGCAGGGCAAGCAAGCCTTGTTCGGGCCGGACTCCGGCGGTCGGGTCGGACCACTGGGGTCCGCCCACTGCACCGAGCAGCACCGCGTCAGCACCCGCACAGACGCGCAGCGTTTCATCTGGAAGCGGGTTTCCGGTGGCATCAATCGCGCAGCCACCGATCAATGCTTCTTCGAACGTGAATGCGTGTCCATACCCGGTCCCAACCGCCTGCAAGACATGGACCGCCGCTTCGATTACTTCTGGCCCGATGCCGTCACCAGGCAGTGTTACAATTTTGGCTTGCATTGAAACGAATCCTTTTATTTGCTGCTCTCCACACGCGGGTTAGCATTACCCACAAGTCATGGATGAGGAAGAATGCATGATCAGCCAAGTAGCAGTGATGTCGCGCAAGCGCTGCCATCCGCACCATAACACTTTCACACCCGGTTCACCATCCCCTTTGCGGCCCAGAAAGCCACCCAATTTGGCAATCATACGCACAGCCTCGCGTAGTGTGGGCGGCTCATCGGGAACAACCGCGTTTTTGGTGTGATAGGTGACCAACGCCTGCCATTCGGCCCGGCTCAAGGCTATCGTACACGGGGCATCCGGGTGTTTGCGCGCTTCGTATGTCAGCCATAACAAACGCCCCGCAACCAGATTAGCAATGCCCAAAAACCGTTCCAGGCGCGCGTGTTCGCTCAGACGTTTTTCTTCGATCCGGCAGCCACTCTTGAGCACATAGTGGAACCGTTCGACCAACCAGCGATAGCTGTACCAGGTGACGTAGGTACGGGCATGGGCGACACTCTCAACCGGCAAGGAGGTCAACAACACCCAGCGTACAGCCTTTTCGCCGCGCGGAGGGTCTGATTCAACGACCTCAATCACATTAACCGTGAGCGTTTCCCGCACGGCTGTGGCCCGTTTAGGCGACTGCAATTGCACGGTGCAATACCGCAGTTCCAAGTTGGCCGTGCGTGCCGCGCGATCCGGGCGCTGCTTGACTTCCAGGGTAACGCGTTCGACGACGGGTTGGGCGCGCACCGTTTCATACAGCTTGCGCGATCTGTTTGCCAGACGCCGATCATGACGGGCGCGTACCACAAACCCTACGTGGTCGTCCACCGCCGCATCCATGAACTCATAGATGTCGGCTTCGCGATCACACACCGTGACGATAGGAATTGACCTATCCCCAACTTCCCACCCTTCGACCCATTTGTAACTCTCTTTATCCACAAAGGACCGCTCGTGTCGTTGCTCGCGTTTGCCCATTTCCTCGTCCTGGCGCACCCATACCTGTTGGTTCAGCAGCCCTAATGGCACGCCTTCCGGGGTCATCGCCAGACTGTTGTGGGCCAGAAAACCCCGCAGATGCTCGTTTTCCAATAGTCCCAGCCCTGTCGTCGCCGGATAATGCTGAAAGTCGAAGCTCGTGGTATCTTGCATCACCAAGACCACCTCGGGTGCCTGCTGCTCCAACCGCTCCAATGTTGCCTGGCGTTGCCCTTCGAGCATTGCCTCCAAACTGACTCTTCAAAAAGCGATACGCCGCTTTGGTGTCCGCCCAAATGCCATCCAGCGCCTGCGGTATCGATTGTTCTGGCGCATGACTCAAGCGTTTCACAATCTGCTTCAGCCGGTCCTCCAATCGTTTATCGGGCAGTTCCACGTATTGCGTATCGTCATACATCCTGCTTTCCTTTGTCTTTCCTGTCGTTAGTTTCTCCTATATGATCATACCAAACTCCTTTTGGACTTGTGGGTAATGATCTACACTTGAGCCAAAATAAAAGGACCGCTTGGCGGTCCTTACATTTGAGTTGAACGGGGTGGGGAAGAGATGCTCTAGGGTAAGCGGGATTTGGGCCGGGAGCATATCCAACTCAAATGTATAAATAGTATAAAAGACAGACATTACGATGTATATTAAGAAACAGGGGGAAATTTGTAAATTTCACCGCCTGCGGTTGCGCACAGTTCCCGATCAATCATGCAGCAGGGTTTGCACACGTTCGAGCAAGACACGCGGCGAAAACGGTTTGATGATGTAATCATCTGCGCCTGCATCCAATCCGGCTTCCACATCAACCTGCTGCCCGCGCGCCGAAATCAAAATCACAGGGGGCGCATGAACCCCCAACTGTTGTTTGACCTCGCGACACACGTCCAGCCCCTCAATTCCCGGAAGCATCACGTCGAGCAGCAGCAAGTCCGGCTGGTCGTGTAGCGCGATATCCAGCGCGTTTTGCCCGTCGCCCGTTGTAATTACGTGATATCCCGCCGATTCGAGTTTTCGTTGGATCAGCATCAGGATATGCAGTTCGTCTTCAGCAACCAGTATATGTGGCATAACTCGTTAGTCCTCAAAGATGCAGGTGGCGCCGTTTAAATCGCGCTTGATATCGCTACACCGGACTTTGCTCGATATGCGCTGCTGTGCAGAGCGCGATCACGGGCGCGAAAAATGACAGGCGCGCGGCGACTTCAAGTCGATCAACAGTGTCGGGCACTGCGGCATACAGATCGCCAAAAGTATGGTAACTTACAACTACAGGCAGCACGATGGTACGCTGTGTGTCTGGCAGCGCTTCCGGTAGACGGCAAAAATATAACGAGTCGAACTCCAGGTGTTCTGCCAGGACTGCTAGAAGGTGTTCAACGGAATGCCCTTCCATAGCCTTCACCGCCAGGTTATGGAAAAAACGCAGATCGGCGACACAAATCTCGGCATTGGGCAGAGGAACAGCATCAAACCTATTCATCGATTATAAACTCGCTCAGGTCAACGTTTTCAGTGTATCAAGGTCAGCATCCGTAATCGGCGCAATAAAACAATACCCGGTTCCGCGTATTGTTTGAATATAGTGCGGGCGGCGATGATCCGGCTCGATTTTGCGGCGCAGCCGGTGAATATGCACGCGCAGGGTATCCTCATAAATTTCTTCAGAGCGCCAGATGCGCGCCAGCAGCAAGTCAGACGGCACAACCTGCCCTTCGTTATTCACCAGAATGTACAACAAATTGGCTTCGGTGGGGGTCAGCCAGTGTTCGTGTGTATTCTCTATCAGCACACAGCTTCTAACAAAATCAATCGACAGCCATTCATCAATTTTAACAATCGGGGCCTGGGCATAGTTAAAATCCGGGATACGACTCAAGATGCGCTGCACGCGCACAACCAGTTCACGCACTTCGAACGGCTTACGGACATAATCATCCGCATAGCGTTCAATGCCTTCGATGACCGTGTGCGATGCATCTTCGTTGGATACAAACACGATAGGGACATCGCCCAGGGTTTTCAACTCGTCGCTTAATTGGAAGCCGTGTATGGAAGGCAGATTAAGATCAATTACTGCTAAATGAGGGAGGCCGTGATCAGTAATGTGCCGTCTGAAAGGGAAGGCATCGCCAAACGCTGCCACCGAATATCCTTCCGCCTCAAAGGCCCCCTGGATGCGCTCGCGCAGCAGGTCATCGTCATCTACCACTACAATATGTTTCCGCTCAGCCAATGACATAAGCCTATGCCGTCCTTTCTTGCCTGACAGCATACGACATACTGGCAGTCTCCCGGTATATGAGTCGATCCTACCGGCAGCTAATGCCCATTCCCCTGACAGTTTATTGCCTGAATTGTCGTATGCTCCCGTAAATCGCATCAACTTCATGCCCAGGCATAGCTTAAACTTACGGTCGTTTAGACCCGATAGCTGCTTTATCACCGGGCAAAGTTGTGAGCAGCTTTTGCCCGTGATATGATCCCGCCAATGAATAGCGATGCCCGGTTATCGGCGTTTACCCGTATCAACGCCGAGTATGCGTTAAATGCTGCCTAGCTTAGTTTATCACAAAAACAGCCGGAACAGGTTATATGCTGAGTTACTACACAACGCGGATCGCACGCCACCGTCGCCATCGTCGCAAACGCCAGCGTTCTCATGCGCCAGGGGTGCTGCGCTGGATCGGCGCTGCGCTGGCCGGGCTTGCCGGTGTCGTCTTGCTCGGCACACTGGCCGCCCTCGGCCTGTTTACAGTGATCTACAACCATTATGCGGCTGAACTGCCGCCCCCGGAAAACATCGTCGCCGCGCAAGAAGAGGCGTTTTTGACCAGTGTGCTGTATGACCGCACCGGGCAAACCGTACTCTATGAGGTCATCGATCCGACCGGCGGCGACCGGCGCTGGATCAGCATTGACCAGATACCGCGCTATTTTCTGGATGCCACCGTCGCCATTGAGGACGCCAGTTTCTACAACAATCCCGGTTTTGACCTGCGCGGCATGGCACGCGCGCTGTGGAACAACCTGACCGGGGGTTATATCCAGGGTGGCAGCACGATCACCCAGCAGCTTGTGCGTAATGTGCTGCTGGAAGGCAGCACGCAGCGCGATGTCAGCATGGATCGCAAAGTGAAGGAAGTGATCCTCGCCACGGAAATTTCGCGCCTGTACAGCAAAGAACAGATTCTCGAATGGTACGTCAACACCAACCCTTATGGCGGCTGGGCTTATGGCATCGAAGCTGCCACACAGCAGTATTTCAACAAACCGGCGCGTGACCTGAGCCTGGCAGAGGCCGCAATGCTGGCCGCGATCCCACAATTCCCGCTGCAAAATCCTATCGACAATCCCGACGCTGCCAAGCGCCGTCAGGGGTTGGTGCTGCAAGCGATGGTCGAAGAAGGTTACATCACGCAGGCCCAGGCAGATGAGGCGTTTCAACAACCGCTGGCCGTGCAGCCCTTCAGCGAACGCTTTGATATCATCGCGCCGCACTTTGCCACCTATGCACGCGCCGAAACCGAAGCTATCCTCAACGACCTGGGGCTGGACGGTCAACGGTTGGTCACACGGGGCGGCCTGCGCGTTTATACCTCCCTGGACCTCGATTTACAGCTTCAGGCCGAATGCGTCACGCGCAGCCACGTGGCGCGGCTGGATGGAGCCGATCCGCAGACCACGTATAACACCAGCGTTGGGACACCCTGCCCCGCAGCAAACTACCTGCCCCCGCTGCCGCTAGACGTGCAAGGCATTGACCGGCAGGTCACGAACGGCGCGGCGGTCATCATCAGGGCGCAGACTGGCGAGATTCTCAGCATGGTGGGCAGTGTGGATTACTGGAATGAAGGCATATCCGGCAATTACAATGCCACGCTTGCCCAGCGCCAACCGGCGTCGGCTTTCAAGCCCGTCGTGTACACTGCCGCGTTTTTGCAGGGGCCGCTGCCCGGTTATCCCAACGGCATTACCGCCGCCACGATGACGTATGATGTGCCGATTGAATTTGACAATGCGGGGCAGCCGTATACCCCCATCAACATCGACCGCCAGTATCACGGCCCGATGAGCGTGCGCGACGCCCTGGCGAATTCGTACAATGTGCCGCCGGTTCAGATTGCTAACCTGATCGGACTGGGGCCGATCATCCGCACCGCGCACCGCCTGGGTATCAACTCGCTCAGCCAGTCAAACAACTATGGGCTGGCACTTGCGCTGGGCAGTGGCGAAGTCTCGCTCCTGGACCTGACTTACGCCTATAACGTTTTTAACACCGGCGGCTACATGCACGGAATGCCAGTGCATGATGATCAGGCGATACCGGGATTCCGCACGCTGAACCCGGTGGCGATTCTGCGCATTGAAGACGCTGACGGGCGCGTGCTGTGGCAGTACAGCGAAGAAACCGCGACCTTCCAGCGGCGGCTGGTGCTGGAACCGGCGCTGGCCCATATCATGACCGACATCCTGGCCGACAACGCCGCGCGCGAACCGGCGTTCGGCAGCAGCAGCCCGATGGCGCTTTCCCGACCTGCGGCTGCCAAAACCGGTACAACCAACGATAACCGCGATAGCTGGGCGGTGGGCTACACACCGCAGCTTGCTGCCGGGGTGTGGGTGGGCAATAACGATAACCGGTCGATGAACGATATCACCGGCATCACCGGGGCTGCACCCATCTGGCACGCGCTGATGGAATACGCCCACACGCGCGATTCGCTGCCACGTGCCGAATGGCCCCGGCCCGCAAACGTGATCGAACGGGTCGTTTGTCAGACCTCCGGCCTGCTGCCAACCCGCTACTGCCCGCAAACGCGCGAGATTTTCTTTGTCGATTCCCAACAAGGAATCGATACGCAGCCGGTACAGGCGGATACATACTGGCGCAGTTATGATGTTAACGTGTGTACCGGGCGTTTGGCGACGGCGTCTTCATCGCCGGGATGTGTTGAGCAGGTTGTGTTCTTCGACTACCCGCAGGATGTGCGCGCCTGGGCACGCGAAACCGGCCAGCGCTTCCCGCCCACTGAGTACGACGCAGCGGGGGGCGCATCACCGTTCAGCGCGGTGACGATCATCTCGCCACCCTTCCTGGCGCGTGTGCGCGGTGTCGTTGAGGTGCGCGGCAATGTCAGCGACGAAAACTTCGCTTACTACCGGCTGGACTACGGCGCGGGCACGCAGCCGGATGTCTGGTTACAGGTCGGTGGGCAGAATACCACGTCCGGGCGCGATATTGTGTTGGGCACGTGGGACACCACCGGCCTCAGTGACGGGGCAGTATACACTCTGCGCCTGACGATGGTACGCGCCGACAACAGCCTGGAAATGTCGTATGTCTCCGTGACGGTGGATAATCGCCCGCCGGTCGTGGCACTGAGCGAACCCGCCAACGACAGCCGTTACCGCGTGGGTCAGGACCTGTATATTCCCCTGCGCGCCGAACCGGAAGACAATGTACAGATCGCCTATGTCGCCTTTTTCCGCGATGGTGAACAGGTCGCCACTGCGGAGGAATACCCCTACACCACACGTCTGCCCATTGAGGGACCAGGAAACTACACGTTTTGGACCGTCGCGTATGATGCCGCTGGCAATATGGCTGAATCCGGTCGCGTAAATGTGGTCATTGAGGGATAATTGACACCATCGTTAAACCGTGCTATACGACGGGCTAGGTTCTTTGGTTTTGGTGCTTAGTGAGCGAGAAAGTATTATGAGCGACGATTCGTTCGAACGCGACAAGACTCGCAGTCCGAAAGGTAAGCAGCGAGCACGTTGTCCAGCCTGTAGTGCCTGGGTCATCCTGCGCGACACTGCCGAAATCTGGGATTTGATCAAGTGCCCCGAATGCCACGTGATGCTCGAAATTGTGGAGATTCGCCCCCCGACGCTAGACTATGCCAACGATTCAGAAGACGACTGGGAGGAAGATGAAGAAAACTGGGAGTGATATACCGAAAAACCAGCACGTTCTTTAACATGATTTAATATGACACTAAACTCACATTGGTTTGGGGATCAGGCGGATTTAACCCTGAGCTGGTATCACTAAAAAGTGCTCACGGTCCCCATCCCCGACTACGTGGGCAGTCAGGAGCAATCACCAGATTGCTCCTGCGTTTTTCCCTCACTGAGCTTTTCTCCCCATCATATCTTCTGACAATTTTCTGATTATTCCAAATGCGGATCACCGATCAATCGTGCGATAATCGCGCGTAGAACCGGGTACACATCAAAGATTGATAAGCGAGGGTTGAAGATGAAACGATTGTATGCGGTGGTAGCACTTGTATTGGTTGGTGGGCTGCTGCTCGCGCTGGGGATGTCGGTTGTCCTGGCGCAGGATGGCGAAGGTCAGCCCGATGAGAGTGGCGAGGCAGAATTCACCTACTACGGCGAAGTAAACGCGCCGGACTTCCCCGAAGATGCGGATTGGATCAACACCGCCGGGCCGATCAGCATTGCGGACCTGCGCGGCAAGGTGGTAATCCTGGACTTCTGGACCTACGGCTGCATCAACTGCATCCACGTGATCCCCGATCTCAAACGTCTGGAAGCCGAATATCCCGAAGAACTGATCGTGATCGGCGTGCATTCCGCTAAGTTTGACAACGAGGGCGAAACCGAAAATATCCGGCGTATTGTGCAGCGTTACGAAGTCAAGCACCCGGTGCTAAACGATAACGCGTTCGTCACCTGGAGCCAGTACGGTGTGCGCGCATGGCCGACTTTCATGGTCATCGATCCGTTTGGTAAAGTCGTCGGGCAGATGTCCGGCGAACCGCTCTACCCGCGCATGGCCCCGATCATCGAAACGATGGTCCGGGAATACGGCGAGGCCGGGGCGCTGAATCTTGCGCCGCTGGACCAGTGGCAGCCGGACCTGATCGCGTTCGAACACGCCGGGCCGCTGCGCTTCCCCGGTAAGGTGCTGGCCGACGCGGACGGCAACCGCCTGTTTATCGCTGACAGCAACCACAACCGCGTGGTGATCACCGCGCTGGATACCTTCGAAGTGCTGGACGTGATCGGGACGGGCGAGATCGGTATGGCCGATGGTGACTTCGACACGGCGCAGTTTTTCCGTCCGCAGGGGTTAACCCTGGACGGCAATACGTTGTATGTTGCCGATACGATCAACCATGCGATCCGCGCGGTTGACCTGGACGCGCGCACGGTCGAAACCGTTGCGGGAACCGGGAACCAGGGCTTTAACCGCGAGCAGAGCGGGCCAGGGCCAGAAATGGCCCTGAACTCGCCCTGGGACCTGGTCGCTCACGCGGGCAAGATTTACATTGCGATGGCCGGGCCGCACCAGTTGTGGGTTTACGACATCGCCAGCGGGATTGTTGGGCCTTACGCCGGTAATGGACGCGAAGCATTGGTTGATGGCCCGCTGATGCAGTCATCCATGAACCAGCCCAGCGGCATTGATACCGACGGTACGTGGCTGTACTTCGCTGATGCCGAAGCCAGCGCGATTCGCACTGCCGATCTGGACCCGGCAGGCGTGGTAAACACCATCGTCGGAACCGGGTTGTTCGACTTCGGCGACCAGGATGGTATGGGTGATGAGGTTCTGCTTCAGCACCCGTTAGGCGTCACCGTTGCGCCGGATGGTTACCTGTACATTGCGGATACCTACAACAACAAGATCAAGCGCATCGATCCCGAAACGCGCGCGAGTGCGAGCTTCCTCGGTACGGGCGAAGCAGGCTTCGCAGATGGCAAAACGGCGCAGTTCTACGAACCCGGCGGCCTTGATTACGCTGGTGGCAAACTGTATATCGCTGATACCAACAATCACGCGATCCGCGTGGCGGACCTGGAAAACGGTACGGTGACGACGGTTACATTCCCGAACGTGGCGCGTCTGACGGGTGAGGATACCGGGGATACGGCGGCTGATAACTTCGAAAGCGCGTTTGGCAGCAGCCCACTGATGCAGGATAACGCCGTGCTTTTGCCGCCGCAAACGGTCGGCGCGGGGGCGGGTATGATTCGCATTTATGCCAACATGCCGGATGGCTACAAGCTCAACGACCAGGCTCCCTTCACTGCGATCTGGCCGGAGAACGCTGTCGCCGAAATCCCCGCCGAGGTGCGCGATTACCGCGTGGTGCTGCCGGACCTGCCGGTTGAATTCCCGGTGACGTTCCAGGAAGGGCAGACCGAACTGGCGGTCAACCTGACGATTTACTGGTGCGAGGCGATCAACGAGTCGTTGTGCTTTGTGGATCGGTCAACGCTGGTGGTGCCGCTGACCGTTGTGCCGGGCAACGATAATACCACTATCGATTTTGAACGCGATCTCGTGCCGCCCACCATCGAGAATACGCTGGGCTAGGGGCACGATAGAAAGCAA
>CAZMNL010000010.1:0-8825 GCA_964567525.1 uncultured Anaerolineaceae bacterium | reverse complement strand
AGAAAACGGGGCGATCCTGAACGGATTTGCCCCGTTTAAGCCTCATAGAAACGCCGTGCGCCGTGTTACTGGGGCATAGGGGTCGCTGCCCGTTGATGAGCGAGCGAATTAAGCGGTTCCGCGACCACGATCAGCCGGCCCAGATAGGTTTCCTGCTGCCAGTCCCAATCCGTACAGGTAATCAGGGTGAGGCGCGAAACCCCATCCTGCGCCACCCACGAAATATCGTAAGGGTCTACCTGCTGGATCAGCGTAACCTCGTAGTGTTCTTCCCGGCTGCCGTCGCTCAGAATCACCAGATCGCCGAGTTTTGATTCAAACAGGTGTTTAAACGGCCCCGGTGCTCCCGCGTAGTTCTCAACATGTCCGGCGAGCACAATATTCCCGCCGCGATCATCGAGCCAGCTTGTTCCCACGAGATGCCCCACCGAATCCCCTAAGTGCCGGGTTTCCCAGGAACCGCCTGCGCGTCCCGCCGAAATGATCGGGGCGCTCATCGATGCGCCGGGGAAAGCAATCAGGCGCTCCGGGACAGAGGTATCGAGCGTCGGGGTTGGCAGTGTATCGCGGATGGGCGTCGGGGGCGGTGTGCCGGTGATGCTGTTGGGCAACTGGCCCGATCCCCCCGGAAACAATTCAACGCTCAAACGCCAGACTGCAAAGACCAGAATGACAAATTCCAGTGAGAGCATAAAACAGGTCTGGCGCGAAAAACGAAACCTTCGACGATAAGGCGAACCGATCACGTTGCTCCCCCATGTTTACTGATTACCCCCCATTATAGCTTTTTTAACCCGTTTTCCACCAAAAAAATCGCGCGGTGCGACGGCATGGCGAACCCCTCAGAGAGTTCCAAATTGCAAAGTAGCCACACCCAATTCGGGGCAAAAAGATACACCACAGAGGACACGGAGGACACACAAATTTTCAAGGAAAAAAGAGCCTGCCAGAGGGTATCTGTTCCGTTAACTGGGCCGCAAACAGTCACGTGTTTTCTCAAGGTTTTCTTAAATAATTTCTCCGTGATCTCTGTGCCCTCTGTGGTGAAAAATTTCTGCCCCCAATCTGGAATGCACCCTCGTGCTGAGCCGGATTTGGAATTTCGCGATTTTTCCGGTAGTATTAGTATCAAGTTTTTCCGCTAGCATGTTGCAATTTAGGGCTGTTCCACAGAAATAATGCGCCCATTTGAACGTCCCCACCACCTGAACGTCAGGTCACGCGGGGATGGGGGACATTATTTTTTATGGCATAGTCTGATCAAATGATCTGGCCTCGCGCGGGTTATTTCCGGCGGTGGGCGGGTCTTCAAACACGTGGCTGTCTGTCACCATACAGACAGTACACTTCTAACCGATTTATGGCTCTGGCTCAATAGTCATCGACGTTTCGAACAAGCATCACGACGATTCGCTATCAACCTGCTTATTTTACCTGTCCCTCGGTCTCTGACTTTATTTGGAGCTACCTTAGCGCATTGCGCTGCGCGTCGTCGTCATCAGGGGCGAGGTACATTTAACATTTGGACAGATGCGACATGATTGAATTACAACAAGTGACCAAGTTCTATCCCGGACAGCGCCAGCCGGCAGTCGCCGACGTGAGCTTCTCGATCCCGGAGGGCAATACCTGCGTCTTGATCGGGCCTTCGGGCTGTGGCAAGACCACGATCATGAAGATGATCAACCGCCTGATCGAACCCACCGAAGGCACTATCCTGGTCGATGGAAAAAACGTGTTCAATATGAACCCGGTCAAACTGCGCCGCACCATCGGCTATGTGATCCAGCAGATCGGCTTGTTCCCACATATGACCATCCAGCAAAATATCGCAGTCGTGCCACGTTTGCTCGGCTGGAACCGTGCGAAGATCGCCCAGCGCGTCGATGATCTGATTACACTGGTTGGCATGGACCCGGCGCTCTACCGCGACCGCTATCCGCGCGAACTGTCGGGCGGGCAGCGCCAGCGTATTGGCGTCGCGCGGGCGTTGGCTGCCGACCCGCCCGTGATGCTCATGGATGAACCGTTCGGCGCGGTGGACCCCATCACGCGTGACCGCCTGCAAAACGAATTCCTACGCTTGCAGCAACGTCTGCACAAGACCATTGTCTTTGTCACGCACGATATTGACGAGGCCATCAAGATGGGCGACCAGATCGTAATTTTGCAGGTCGGCGGGGAGATTCAGCAGATCGGCACGCCGGACGAAATCCTGGCACAGCCTGCTAACGATTTTGTGGCGGATTTTGTCGGCAGTGATCGCGGGCTGAAGCGTCTGAGCCTGATCCGCGTGGGGGATGTCTACCAGGAATTCCCGACCGCGCAGGCGTCCGAAACGGCGGAAGCGGCTATCGAACGCATGGAAAAACAGGGCGTGCGCAGCCTGGTTGTGTTGAACCGGGAACGCCAGGTTATAGGCTATGTAACGCGCGAGAATGCGCTCAAACACCGGCGGCGACTGGTGCAGGATATCATGCATGCGCTGGAGATCTTCACCGAGAAACAAAGCACGCTGCGGGATGCGTTTTCCGAAATGCTGACGAACACGGTCCGTATTCTGCCGGTGGTAGATGACAATGATCGCTATGTGGGCGTCGTGACGAACGACATGGTGCAAAACGCGATTGCGACCAATGGCGAGCAGCAGGACGCGGGGGGGGTGTAACCATGCAATACCTGCTTGATCGTCCTGACCAGGTGCTTGATGTTGTCACCGAACATATTTACATCACCGTGCTGGCGATTCTCGTCGCCAGTCTGATCGGTGTGATTCTCGGCGTGCTGATCACGCGCCTCAGGGCTTTCTACAATCCGGTGCTGACCGTCGCTGGCGTGATCTACACCGTTCCCAGCCTGGCAATGTTCGTTTTGATGATCCCCTTGTTGGGGATCGGCTTCAGGTCCGGGGTGATAGCCCTGGTGCTGTATTCACTGCTGGTGCTGATCCGTAATACGGCGGTGGGGATCGACAGCATCGATCCGAATATCAAAGAAGCCGCGCGCGGCATGGGGATGACTTCGACGGGGATTTTGCTGCAAATCGAAATTCCGCTGGCAATGCCGATCATCTTCGCCGGGATTCGCATCGCTGCTGTTTCCGCGATCAGCCTGGGGACCATTGCCGCGTTCATCGGCGCAGGGGGCATTGGGAACCTGATTTTTGAGGGCATCAGCAGCCAGCGTAACGACAAAATCGTCGCGGGGGCCTTTGCCGCTTCGGTGATGGCAATTGCGGTCGAGATTCTGCTGCGGCAAATTGAGCGTGGTTCGTCACCTGGCATCACAGGAGAGTTCAAATCGCTGAGCGAATATGTCGCGGACTTCTGGCATTATCTGCGCCAGCATCCCGACCTGATCGTGTTGGTAGGCGCGCTGCTGCTGCTGGTGAGCTATGCGGGCATGACCTGGGTCGAACCGTACAAGGAAGATGACGCTATCGCTGGCAATGAGGACGCACAGGCTATCCTGGCAGATGAGAACCTGCTCCGCATGACGGGATTGGACCTGGCCCGCGTAGATACCAATGCGCAAATCCACCAGTCATTAATCATTTTACCCTGGGTTGGTTTGATCTCTGTTGCGATGGCGCTGTGGAATACGCTGCGTGCGCCGGGCATTCGTGCTTCGGCGGATTTGTTGTTGTTGTGCGGCATCCTGGCGCTGTTTCCGCTGCTGCATTTCCACTTTGAACTTCAACGCGCCGTTGGCGACCTGGGTTCCAAGAGTGACCTGTTCATCAAGATTCGCGGCGATATCAACGCCTTAATCCCTGGACGTGTACCGATCCGGCCCGAAACGATGGGATCACAGGCGGGTTTCACGCTGTCCTGGATTGGAGCAGGCATGATCCTGGTCGGTGGATTCCTGAAATCGATGTGGTTCCGGCGGGAGGCAAAGACAGCATGATCGGCGAACTGGGTCATTTTGACGGAAATTTGATTGAGGCGCTGCTGCTGCACTACCTGCCGCTGGTGGTGATGGCATCAGGACTTGGCGGTGGGGTTGGCTGGCTGGTGGGCAAGAGCTTAAGCACCAATGATCGTGCCCAAAGAATACGATCATCGGGTGGGCTGAATCGCTCGCCGCTGACGCCATTGATCGCGTTTGGCGCGGCAGTACTGCCGTTTGTGGACCTGCCGGTTATTGCTGCGGTGATCATCTTGAGCATTTTGATTCTGATCCCGGCGATGATCATGGCGCTGCGCGTGTATGGCCTGGAAACTGAGGGACGCGACGAGACTCAACTGCGCCTGGATCGTCAGGCGGAGTTGAAGGTAAGCTGGCAGGATACCGCCCTGGTTGTGAGTGGGTTTCTGCTCAGCGGTTTGATATATCGCGTATTAGTATCAGCGGCCCGCGAGTCAGTGATCGATCACCTTGCTGAAGTTCCACTTGCAATAGTTTTATCCGTATTAATAGGGGTTGGCCTGGGGTGGTTGTTAGGTATGCTCACGCTGCGCCTGGCCGCGCATGAGGCCGCTCGCTATGCGCGCGGGGAATACGGCCAGATGACGACTTTGGTAGGCGGGGCCGGGCAATGGGCGATTAAGACCCTGTTCACCCAGTTTCACGCCACACCATTAACCGGAGTCCTGATCGTGCTGGGGATCGCATTACCTTTCACGACGCTGCCCCAAACTACCGGCTTATTCCTGGTGATGTTCGCGCCGGTGATGAGCGCGGTATTGGCGGCGCGGCTCGTCGATGACCCCGATCCCGGACAGCCCGACGAGTGGTATCACTGGCGGGTGGGTATTCTGAACGTGGCACAGGTGGGCGTAGCCTATCTGCTCGGCGCGGCACTGCTGATCCCGCTGGCGGAACAACACGCCTGGATGCTCAGCGACTCCGATGAAGTCATCAAGCAGTTAAACACGCACCTGGAATTGACCGTTTATGCGCTGGGTATCTCTATCGCGCTGGGTGTCCTCGGCGGCATCCTGACCTCGCGGGTGGAGGCGCTGCGCACCATCCTGATCAACCTGGGCAACATCGGGCGCACGATCCCTAGCCTGGCGGTGCTGGCACTGGCGCTGCCGATCTTTGGCGTTGGACGTGATCCAAGCCTGGTAGCGCTGGTTTTCATCGGCACACTGCCGATCCTGGTCAATACGTCCGTTGGCATTATTGAAGTGACCAACGACATCAAGGAATCGGCGCGCGGCATGGGCATGAATGATATGCAGGTATTGCTGCGTGTCGAAGTGCCGATTGCGATGCCGGTGATCATGGCCGGGGTCCGCACGTCGGCGGTGCTGGTGGTCGCCAGCGCGACGTTGGCGGGCTTCATCGGTGGTGGCGGGCTGGGCGCGTTAATCATTCGCGGTGATGGCTCCGGGCGTAACGACATTCTGATCACCGGTGCGGTACTCGCCACCATCCTGGCCATCTTTCTGGAATACTTCTTTGGATGGCTGGAAACCTTGCTGACGCCGCGCGGACTGCGAGAAACGTAGTCTCGCGCGTTGTTATAGGCACTCGGGCGCGTGCGTCCGTCCGATGCCTGGATTTAAAATGATGCACTAAGTTGTAAGGAGACTCTTTCATGAAGACGTTCAACAGGATAGTGGGATTGCTAACCGTTTGTGCATTTTTGCTCAGCGTGTTGGCGGTAGTCCCTGGTAATGCTGATGCACAGGATAGCGGGGTCACAATCAGGGTTGGTTCCAAGCAGTTCACCGAACAACTGATTCTGGGGAACCTGATGGCTATCGCGCTGGCGGAGTACGGATACGATTCATCTTACACCACCCTGGGCAGCACGTCCGCCGCACACGAAGCACTGTTAGCCGGTGAGATCGACGTTTACCCGGAATACACCGGCACAGGCTATCTGACGCATCTGGGTGCGTCTTACGACGCAACACAAACTCCTGAAGATATCTATCATGCCGTCAGCCAGGCTTATGCTGCACAGTGGGGCCTGAACTGGCTGGAACCCAGTGAGTTTAATAACACCTACTGCCTGGCGATGAAAGAAAGCCGCGCCGAGGAACTGAATATCCAGACGGTGAGCGACCTGCAAGCGAATTCCGAGGGGCTGGTCTTTGGTGCAGTGGGCGAATTCATCGACCGTCCGGACGGGCTGCCCGGCCTGATCGACGCTTACGGTGAGTTTGATTTCGCCGGTGTGTTGAGCTTTGACCCTGGCCTGAAGTACAGCGGCCTGGATGCAGGCGAGCTGGACGTGACGACCTGCTTCGGCACGGATGGACAGATCAGCGCCATGAACCTGCGCGTGCTGGACGATGACGCCGGATTCTGGCCGCCGTACAATGTCGCGCCGGTGATCGATAACACGATCATCACTGCCGACCCGTTTGTTGGCGTAGTGCTGAACGCAGTGATGGCTTCGCTCAACGCCGAGACGATGTCACGGTTGAACTGGGAAGTGGACGGTAACGCCCAGGAACCGGAAGATGTCGCCTTCGATTTCTTCTATGACAACGTAGTCGATACAATCCCCGATCCGGCTGACCTGCCGGCCCCTGGTGATGTTGCCATCGATGTCGGTTCCAAGCAGTTCACCGAGCAGCTTGTGCTGGGTAACATGATCGCGCTGCTGCTGGGCGAATACGGCTACAATGCCAGTTACACGCCGCTGGGCAGCACCTCTGCCGCTCACGAAGCGCTGCTCGCGGGTGAGATCGACGTTTACCCCGAATACACCGGCACGGGCTACCTGACACACCTGGGTATGGCATACGAAAGCGACATGACCTCCGGTGATATTTACAAGGCCGTCAAGCAGGCGTATCAGGAAGAATGGAACCTGGTATGGCTGGAACCGAGTTCCTTCAACAACACCTACTGCCTGGCGATGAAGGAAAGCCGCGCCGAGGAACTGGGCATCCAGACGGTGAGTGACCTGCAAGCCAATTCCGAAGGGCTGGTCTTTGGCGCGACGGGCGAGTTCATCGACCGCCCGGATGGGCTGCCTGGCCTGGTGGAAACCTACGGCGTATTTGGTTTCGCAGATGAACTGAGCTTTGACCCCGGCCTGAAGTACAGCGGGCTGGATCAGGGCGAGCTGGACGTGACAACCTGCTTCGGTACGGACGGACAGATCAGCGCCCTGAGTCTGCGCGTGTTGGACGATGATGCCGGGTTCTGGCCGCCCTACAACGCCGCGCCGGTCATCAATGCCGACATCGTGAACCAGGACCCGCGCGTTGAGGTTATCCTCAATATGCTCATGCAGCAGTTGGACGCCGAAACTATGTCCAGCCTGAACTGGGAAGTGGACGGCAACAGCCAGGAACCGGAAGACGTGGCGTTTGAGTTCCTACTTGAAGCCGGTCTGATCGGCTAAGATCGCTCCCTGGTTTGAGAACATAAGGGGCTGTTTGAAAAGTTATTCCTCTCCCCCTCTCCATCCCAACCGTTTCGCTGCGCTGTTGCTTCGTGAAACTATGGGGAGGGGGAACGTAACCACAGGTCACGCGGGATAGGGCCGGTTGGCAAACCCAACCGTAACCAGAAAGTTTTCTGGCCGCTAGCCGCCCGTGTAATCATTGGGCTGCAAAAAGCATAAAATCCCACTCACCACACCCTGCGCCAGCAGTGGCTGCTGTGTGGTGAGTATCAACCGGTCCAGGTTCATGAAACCCAACTCGATGATCGCAGTGGGCGTATCGATGGCGACCTCGCTGAACGTGTGGTAGCTGGTCATGTCGTAGGTGATGCCACCATGCCGGGGGAGGCCCGTCACCGCGCTGTAGCGGTCGATCAGGCATTCCAGCAGAAATTCATCCTCGCCGCGCGTGGTCTGCCGCGCGGATGCCGACGCCGCGCTGAACCCGGTCCCTGCCGGGCCGTAGTCCTGGCAGTCGTTAGCGTGGATCGAAACCAGCACGTCCGCCTGATAACCGATCAGCCGTTCGTCGAACTCATCCAGCAGGTCAACCTCGTACTCCAGACGCCGCAGCGCCGCCACCACCTCGCGCGCGACCGCCTGGTTGATCGAAAGTTCGGTCAACCCATCCGGGCAGACCGCGCCGGGATCACTTTCGAAGCTGTCGTCTTTGGGCTGGCCGCTGTGCCCGGCCACGATGCCAATACGAATCTGGCGCGTTTCGGTCGGCAGTGGCGACGGTTGGATGCTGATCACACGCTGCGTGGCCTGCACCTGGTTCAGACCGGCGCGAAACTCGTCGGAGAAGAAGTCCGGGCGCGTCCACAGCGAAAACACGGTCGAAACCAGCGCCGCCGTGATGCCCACGATCAACAGTGTGCGCAGCGTCACCCACCACGCGGGCGCGGACTTCGGACGCAGCGAGGGCGCGTAGCGGGTGCGCGCGAGCGGGTGATCCAGCGAGATTGCCGCCGCGCCCGCCGTGCGCGCGAAACGCTGCGGTTCCATGCGTACCGGTTCCTCGTCGTCATCACGCGCCGCGTTTATGCCGCCTCGAAAGCTGCCCGTATCGAACGTGCGGCGCTCGAACACGTCATCGCGGCCAGGGGGGGGCGCGTCAATATCCGCGCTGAACGGTGGCACATGATCCGTATCAGCGCCGGTGTCCTCGTCGTAGCCATCGTAATCATCGCCGGATACGTCGAAGTTGGCATCGTCCCAGTTAAATTCTGCGTTGTCAGACATAGATCACTGCTCGTCTCGCTTGCCGATGGGGCGGCACGGGGTGCGCGCCGCTGCTGCCCGAATCTTAACGTACTCACCGCAAAAACGAAACACCCGGTTGTTCGTGAACCCGCTAATCTGGTCGCTGTGACCACCGCACTGCTTGAGTGTGGGAAGGGGGTAATTATTTTGGCTCAAGTATAGATCGGGTGCAAATGGTGATTTTAGCAGGACGCATTCGACA
>CAZMNL010000009.1:2784-20172 GCA_964567525.1 uncultured Anaerolineaceae bacterium | reverse complement strand
CAGTTTCCGCCCATTGGATCGGCGTTATGTGCGCTTGCTGGTGCTTTACTGCGTGCTGGCGCTGGCGCTGCTGTATACGCACTATACCGGCTTTCTGGCGCTGGCGGCACATGGCGTATTTGTGGGTGTGGATGCCCTGCGCCGCTGTACGCGCCGCCGCTTGTTGGTATTGGCGCACCTCGGTGCGGGGATGTTCGCGGGCTATGTGCCCTGGATCGCGGCACTGGCCGGGCGCGATGTGCGCGCGGGCACGGCTTACGATGCGCAGGTCACACCGCCTGAGGCGTTCAAAACGTATCTTGATTTCTACGCACACGGGCAGCGCATCGTCACCGATACAACGCCGCCCTATGCCGGCGTGCTGCTGGTTTTGCTGTTGGCTGCCGGGGTGATCTGGTTCCTGGTGGACCGGCGGCGCGTGGCCAACGGGCGCGGTTTGGCGTTCGTGCTGGCAGGTATATGGGTGCCGCTGGCGGGCTTGCTGGTGATGGTCTACAGCGTGCAGGCGAAGCTATCCGGGCGGCATGGGTGGCCGGTATGGATCGGATGTGCGCTGCTGCTCGGCGGCAGTATCGCCGCGCTGGACCGGCTCAAACGCTGGCGTGTGCTGGCGGTGTTGGGCGTGCTGGCGCTGGTCTGGCTGCCCGCGCGGGCGGATTTGCAGCCCACCTATAACAGTTATCTGCGCGAAGCCTTCGCGTATATCGATGCACGGGCAGAAGCGGGGGATGTGCTGGTACTGCGCGATGGGACGTTATTCACGGCGGCGGAATACTACAATGTGACCGTTCCCTGGATCGGGCTACCGCCGGAAAAACTGACCGATGTCAATCATTTTCTGTTCGTGGATCGCGCGCTTGATGACCTGGACGAACTAATCCGTATCCATGATGCCCGGCGGGTGTGGGTGTTCGCGTGGCAGGGGCAGATCATGGACCCGCAGGACCTTGTAAACGGGATGTTGGAGTTTATCGGCGATCCGCAGCCGCTGCCCGGCGCGTTCGGGTTTGGGGATGTCTCGCTGAGTCTGTATACGCTGCGCGACGATCCTGCCGGGCTGCGTGGTTATCTTGATACACTCGCGCCGGTGGCCGAGACGCCGCACGGCGGACCGGTGTATTATGGCGGGCGGGTGTTGAACGACGCCCCTGTGCCGCGCGGCGGTCTGGTGCTGGTCCATACGTGGTGGCAGCGCGGCGCGGTGATGATGCCGGAGATGCGCGTCAGCATGCGGTTGTATGACCGGGTGGGCAACTTCCACGCACAGATCGACCAGCCGCCGGTTAACTCGTCTTTTGGACAGGAACACTGGCCCCCGGATAGTTTGATCCTGAGCCGCTTTTTACTGTGGGTTCCCCTGGAGATGCCCGCTGGACCCGCTGAGGTGCGGTTCCTGATCTATCACGTGGACAACCTGTTTGAGCCGGTCAGCGTGGCTGTGGGCGAGTTTGAGGTGCGGCCAGACTGAGGCCCGGTCATGGCAGGCCGGGCCTCGTGTAATGTGTTTGGCGCGGAGACGCGCTTTACTCAGCTGCCTGTTTAGCGGATTTCTGCATGAACAGGAACGCGCCCACGATGCCCAGGACCAGGCCGATCACAATCGCGGCGACCGGCAGGGTTGTGCCGTACAGGTTAAGCTGGTCGATCACTTCCTGTGCGTCGTCTTTGGCGTCCTGCACGGTTTCGTCGGTGGCCTGGTAGTCCAGGTAGAAGACCGTGATGGGCAGGAGTTCGCCCATCACCGCCGGGTCAACGTCGAACGGCAGTTCTGCGATCCGTCCAGCCAGGCTTAACATCAAGTCTTCCGAGAAGCCGGCTTTGCGGATCTCAACTTTGTGCGTATCGATCAACACGCCGGTTGCGGGTTCGATCCAGTATTCCCCGGTATATTCGTACACATACGACAGCGGAACCGGATCGGGCCATTCGGCCTGGGTCATCAGCAGGGGGAGCGCCTGGGCGACCATCGGGTTAATGTCCAGCCCGGCGACCAGCCCGCCGATCTGCTCGTGTGTGAGGGCCGGGGGTAGGCCCATAGCCTCGACCGCCGCCGGGACGATAGGCTGCGGACCGCTCTCGGATGTGAAGTAGTAGGTGTCGATTTCGGCGCGCGGGTGTTCGCGCTCGTCAACGAATACCAGCGGGACAATAGACTGGTAATCATCGCTCCAGCCGTCGTAGTCTTTCTTTTCGGTGTCAATCGGCCAGCCCAGCACCAGCCCTTCACGCTCTACAAAGCCTTCTTTTTCCGCCCAGCTTTCGGGATAGTCATCCACGAACATCATGCTCTTGCGGTCGATAGCGTGGCGCTTGGTGATCTGGGTCAATGGCTGGCCCTGGGTGCTCAATAACTGGTCTTCGAGCACCAGCGCTACGTCGCCGTCTACCTCTTCAGCTTTGAAGTGACGTTCGAGATCAACTTCAATGTCGGTCATGAACTCAAACGTTGCCGGGTTCAACATGACCGGCATGGTACCTTCGTACAGGCGCGTGGTGTCCACATCGTCCGGGAACTGCTTCATGCCCGGCACGATGACGAACATCACCACCAGTCCGGCGGCGATGAGGACGATGCCCAGCACCAACAGCAGCCCACCTGATAACTTGCGATTCATGATTCTCTATCTCCCTCAATAGTTGTAGTAAAACGGGAACAACAGTAACTGCACGCTAACTATACCCACACTTGGCGCAAAAGGGTATACAAATGTCTACAAACGGGCGTTTATCTTTCGGCGTGGACGGCGGTTCGGTCTGTGTTTATCAGGCAAGTGTGGTACAATTCCGGCGTTTGCCTGTGCCCGGCGACTTCCGGGCAAGTATGAATGCTGAGGGTAGTAGTCATGGAACACAAAGGTTTTACACTGTGGTTTACCGGCCTGTCAGGGGCGGGTAAGACGACTGTGGCGGTTGCGCTGGCGGAAAAGCTGAAAGAACGCGGCCTGAAGATCGAACGTCTCGATGGGGATGTCGTGCGCCAGGGTTTGACGCGCGATCTCGGTTTTTCGAAGGAAGACCGCGATAAGAATATTGAGCGCGTGACGTTTGTTGCCAAGCTGCTCTCGCGTAACGGCGTGGGTGTGCTGGCTGCGTTTATTTCGCCGTACCAGGCCACGCGGGACATGGTGCGCCACGAAACGACCAATTTCATTGAGGTGTTTGTTCACGCGCCGTTGGAAGTCTGCGCCGACCGCGACGTGAAGGGCATGTATGCTAAAGCCTTCGCGGGGGAAATTCAGAACTTCACAGGCGTCAGCGATCCTTACGAGGAACCGGTGAATCCGGAAATCACGCTGCATACCCACGAAGAAACGCTTGAAGAGAGTGTGCAGATCTGCGTTGATTACCTGGAAGCCAACGGCTACCTGTCGCCGATTTCCTGACGCGCTGCGCTTTGCAGTCGTTCTGTTGTGATCAAGCCCTGTCAAACGGGCTTGTTTTTTTGGGGGATCGCAGATGGTTATAACCGCTTTTTGAGTTCGTCCAGCCGGTCCAGTTCCGCGCTGTATTCCCGATCCAGCCGTTCGCTGAGTTCCTGGAAATAGTCACGGCTTTCACGTTGTGCCAGCGCAACCTGGAGTTTGATCCAAATCATATCGCCGTTGATCAGGGTGTTGTGTTCCTGTTCCAGTTCGATCAGGCGTGCGATAAGCTGCCGGTGAATTTGCCGCAGCTGGTGCAGTTGGATGATTTCCAAAGGCTCATTTACGGGGACGGCGGCGGGCTGCGCAGCGAGCGTTTGCAGGGCGTGGATATCACCGGATGCGTAGGCGGCGTTGATTTCGGCGAGCAGTTGATTACGCCGCGCGCGTTCGTCTGGCTCGGCTGCCAGGTCCGGGTGAAAGCGCCGCACAAGCTGCCGGTAAAGCTGCTTGAGGGGGTCTGTTCCGTTGGCCGGGTCGGCGTCAGGAATGAGGCTTGAGGCTGCACGTTGCTCCGGACCGGCAGAAGGGGAATGCTGTGGGTTCGCGTGCGATTTTTGCCACGTGCGACGGAACTGTTCCTCTACCGGCACATAGTCCGGCGGCGGTTTCCAGTCCAGCGGGTTGGAAGCCGGGGGAAGGTGGCGCAGTGGCAGGCTCGCTTCGATATCGGCGATCATGCGCCGGATGATTTCCAGGCGTTCGATTTTGGGCACGATCAAACGCTGGTAACGCTCGGTGACGGGCTGAAGATCGCGTTCCAGGTCGATGATCCTGGCCTCCAGATTGGCGAGCCTGGTTTCCTGTCCGGCGATGATGGCTTTCAGACGTTCGATTTCAAACCGTGTGGCTTCCATGCGGGCGCTGCTCTCATCACTGGTGACTTTGGCGACGTTTTATTCCGGTTACACGATACATGATTTCAAAGCCGCTGTAGCCCTTAACTTTGCGGGGTTCCAGCGGTTCGACTTCGAAGGTATCCTGTACCAGTTGGAACGTGTTGTCACTGATGATGATTTCGCCTGCGAGCGCGTTTTCCTGCATCAGCTTGGCAAAGTTGAACGGCAGGCCGATGGCGGTGAATTCTTTACGGCTGGGACTGCCCACGTTGCCCAGCATGGCGATGCCGGTATCAACGCCGATACCGTAGAACAGGCATTGTTCGGGCGGCAGAACTTCATGCAGCGCGCGCACGTCGTAAGCCATCGAGAGCGCAGCGCGCACCGCCCGCACGGCGTGATCTTCCTGCGGGTTAAGCTGCGTGTTGAACAATCCCACTACCGCATCACCCATGTACTTGTCGATGATGCCATCGTAAAGCTGGATCGCGTCCGAACTGATCGTCAGGTATTGGCTGATGACGGTCATCAGAAGCTGCGGGTCGAGCTGCTCGCTAAATGTCGTGAATCCGCGCACATCAGCGAAGATCACCGATATCTCGCGCTCGTCACCGCCCAGGCCCAGACCGTCAATGCTCTGGATGTTGCGTACCAGACTGGGCGGCAGGTAGGTGCGCACCACGTTGAGCGTGGCATCCCGTTTCTTGATTTCGGTCAGGTCATCTACCACCAGCGCCATACCGTGCGTGATGCCGCGCTCATCCTTGAGCGGCGTCAGCTTCAGTGTCAGGTTGACGGCGCCACGCTCCGGCAGCACCGGCTCGATCTCGATCACCTGTTGGCGGTGCTCTTCACGAACCGCTGCGATCAAGTCATCAAAGCCGGTGAACACGTCCGGCAGCACGTCTTGTAGGGGTTTGCCGATGGCCTGCTGCTGCGGCACGCCGAGAATTTGTTCCGCGGCCTGGTTATAGAGCACGATGATATTAGCGCTATTGGTTGTGATCACGCCGCTGGCAATCGACATCAACACGTTATCCAGCAGGTCGCGCATTTCGGTGATTTCCACCAGGGCGCGCTGCGCACGTGAGAACAGGCGCGCGTTTTCGATGGCAATCGCGGCTTGATTCGCAAAGGCCGCCAGCAGGGATTTTTCGCGTTCGCCGAATAAGCCCGGTTTGCGTTGGTTGTCTGCGTACAATACGCCGCTGACCTTGCCCTTGTAGAGCAGCGGCACGCAGATGATCGAGCGCGGCGCATGCATGATGATGCTCTTGGACGTGTCGAAGCGCGTATCGGCCAGTGCATCCATGGCGATCACTGGCTCGCCCGACTCGGCTGTTTCCATGATGATCGTCTGGCTGATGGTGAAGCGCGTCTCGTCAAGGTTTTGGCGATGGATGTCGCGCGCGGCGCGGAATTGAAGTTCGCCAGTTTGTGACGAGCGCAGCACGATATACCCGCGCTCGGCCCCGGTCAGCGCGATGGCATTATCTAACACTTTATTCAGCACTTCGTCAGGGTTTAATGAGGAATTGATCAGCCGGGTTGTGTTCGCCACCGCCCGCAGTTGGTCCAGTTCGGTTGCTATTTCGCCAATCTGATCGGCCAGGGTTTCGAGGTCCTGCCGGGTGTAGTAGACACGCTCCAGTACGCCAGTCGAGAGGGACATATTACGGCGGCGCAGGATGTCGTGCTGGGCGCGCAGCATCCCTTCCAGGTCACGAATCTGCTGGACCAAATTCTCTAGCTCGCTGTAACCCGTTGGGTTGACATTGGTTGTTTCAAACATGGCGGACTCGCTTTGCTGCATCATTATTCAACGCGGGCGGTTTGCAGATGACTTTGTAGGGCGTAAACCTTGACCGTCTGGCTGACCCCTTTGGCCTGGATGCTGGGACATTCCGTAACGGTGATGGCATGAGCCGGGTTGTGCAGGTCATCATAGCATAAGTCGTAGGTGGCCTCGCTGATGATCAACTGGCCGGGTTCGGCGTTTTCCTGCACGCGCTTGGCGAGGTTGATCGTGTGCCCGATAGCCGTGAATTCGCGGCGCGAAGCGCTGCCGACATTGCCCAGAGTCGCTTCGCCAGTATGAATGCCGATGCGATAATAGCGCCCGGTTTCGCCGGAGCGTTGCAGCAGATCGCTATAGTCCTTGACGATTTTCAGTGCGGCCTGGATCGCCAGCCATGCGTGATTGGAATTGGGGTTCAACTGGGTGTTGAATAACCCCATGATCTCGTTACCCATGAATTTATCGATCACGCCGTTTTGATTGTGGATAGCTTCCGCACCGAGCGTCAGGTACAGATTGAGCAGTTCCATGAGTTCCTGCGGGCGCATGTCCGGCGGGAAGGAACTGAAGGGCCGTGTTTCGACAAAGATCGTGGTGATCACCCGGCGTTCGCCGCCCAGTTCCAATTCATCCAGGCTTTGGATGTTGTCCACCATGGCGGGGGGCAGGTAGCGCCGCACGACGTTCAGCGTGGCGTCGCGCCGCTTGATCTCGGTTAAATCGTCAACCACGATGGCGACACCTTCGGTGACCCCTTCATTTTTCAGCGGCGTGAGTTTCAGGTTCAGGTTTACCTGTCCGCGCTCCGCCAGTTCGGGTTCGACCTCGACGATCTCATGGCTGCCGTGTTCGTAGATCAGGTCCATCAGATCGCGCACATGATAGTAGATGACGGGCAGCGCGTCGGCGAGCGCGTGGCCCAGCACCGCGTGGTAAGGCACGGTCAGGATATTTTCGGCGGCCTGGTTGTAAATGGTGACGCTGTCGCCCTGGTCTGTCGTGATCACGCCGCTGGCAATCGAGGCAAAGACGTTTTCCATTAACTCTTTCATGTCGGTGATCTCGGCCAGCGCAGTTTGTACACGCTCGAATAAGCGCGCGTTGTCAATGGCGATAGCGGCTTGATTGGCGAAATCTACCAGCAGCGCCAGCTCGTTGTTGCTGAATGCCGCGTTTTTGATGCGGTTATCCACGTAGACGACGCCGGTGACCTGGTCCTTGACGATCAGCGGCACGCACAGAATCGAGCGCAGCGCGTGCATGACAATGCTTTCGCTGCCGCTGAAATTCGGATCGGCCTGGGCGTCGGTGGTGATCACGGCCTGCCCGGTCTGCGCCACATGATCAACAATCGTGCGGCTGACAATGAAACTGCCTTCGTCAATGGTTTCGCGGTCGAGGTTGCGCGCAATGCGAAATCCCATCTGGCCGCTTTGTTCGTCACGCAGCACGATGTAGCCGCGTTCGGCCCCGGTCAGCGCGATGACGGTATCTATTACTTCGTTGAGTACTTCATCAACGGCGAGAATGGAATTAACCAGGGCGGTTGTTTCTGCCAGGGCGCGCAACTGCATCAGTTCGATATTATCGCGTTTGAGATTACCGGCCAGCGCGTTGAGCCGGTTCTGGACATCTTTAAAGCCGCTGAGCGTGCCAGGGGGCAGGCTCATACCTTGTTGGCGCAGCATGTCACGTTGTACGCGCAGCGCATCCATAATATCGTCGAATGCGGCGCTTAAGCGTGCCAGTTCCGTTTGTGCGGCTTCACTTCCCACAGGTCCGACCATGATCCACGCTCCACCGAAATACTGTCATCTACCCGCGTGTTCATTATACCTGCATGGCAAGGTCTGGCAACACTGCACGCTTTTGTGCCACCCAAAAACAAAGCGCCGGGATACGGTGAGTACCCCGGCACGTCAGCGAATGAACAGGTCGATTTCGCGTTATTTTTTACTTTTCTTTTCTTTCTTCTTTGCCAGCAGTTCAACAGCCTGTTTCAGTGTCACGTTTTCGACTTCGGTGTTTTTGGGCAGTGAGGCATTGGTGCGCCCGTGCTTGACGTATGGCCCGTAGCGCCCGGTATACACGCCGACCGGCTTGCCATCGTCCGGGTGTGCGCCAAGTTCGCGCAGCATCTCCGCCTTGCGACGCTTGCCTTTTTCCTGCGCGAGCAGTTCGAGCGCGCGATCAATCTCGACGGTCAACACGTCGTCGTCGGCTGTAAGCGAACGATACTCACCGTCATGCCGGATGTATGGCCCGAAGCGCCCGATTCCCGCTTCGACCTTTTTACCCGTTTCCGGGTGTTCGCCCAGGTTGCGCGGCAGCGCCAGCAGTGCCAGCGCATATTCGAGCGATACCTCGCCGGGGTCCGTGCCTTTAGGAAGTGAGACGCGCGGCGGCTTCTTACTGCCGTTATCGCCGTTTTCGCCAAGCTGCACATACGGTCCATATGGACCGGTCAACACGAAGACCGGTTCGCCGGTTTCGGAATCGGTTCCCAGGGCGGTGGGTCCCTGTTCTTTCTGGTTGAGCAGGTTCAGAATGTCTTCGTCGTCCAGATCGCCGGGGAGCGCGGTGTCCGGCAGCGAGACGCGCACCGGTTCGCCGTTATTCTCGCGCTCGACGTAAGCGCCATAACGCCCAACGCGGATATGTGCGTGCAAATTGTCGAGTTCCAGCGCGTGAATATCGCGGGGATCGATCTGCTCAACTTTGGTGCGTACCTGTTGATCGAGTCCGTTATCGCCCAGGAAAAACTGTTTCAGGTACGGGATGCCTTGCGTATTGCCTTCGGCGATATCGTCCAATACCTGTTCCATCTGCGCGGTGAATTGCGCATCTACCAGATCAGGGAAGTGTTGTTCCATCAGGTGATTGACGGCAAACGCGGTGAAAGTCGGCACTAATTGCTTGCCGGACTTGATCACATACCCGCGATCCTGAATGGTGCTGATGATCGTCGCGTAGGTGCTGGGGCGTCCGATGCCCTCACTTTCCAGCGCGCGCACCAGGGTTGCATCGGTGAAACGCGCGGGCGGTTTGGTGTCGTGCCGGACGGGTTCCAGTTCCTCACAGGCGACCGTTTCTCCCACGGCCAGCGGCGGCAGCAGGTTTTCCTGGTCGTCGAGCGCCGCTTCAGGATCATCGGCCCCTTCGACATACGCGCGGAAGAAGCCCGGAAACAGCACGCGCTTGCCGGAGGCGCGGAAGTCGGCGTTATCCACCGTGATGATCACGGTGGTCAGGCGAAGCTGCGCGTCGGCCATCTGGGTAGCGATGGTACGCTTCCAGATCATGTCATACAGCGCATATTCGCGCCCGTCGAGATCGAGTTCGTCGGCGGTGGGCATTTCCTGCCCGGCGGGACGGATCGCTTCGTGGGCTTCCTGTGCGCCTTTGCTGCTGGTGACGTACTGGCGCGGGTTTTCGCTCAGATATTCCTCGCCGTACTGGTCACATACACGCTGGCGGATCGTGGTTAGCGCTTGTTTAGATAAATGCACTGAATCAGTACGCATGTAGGTGATCAGACCACGTTCATATAACCGCTGGGCGACCTGCATGGTTTGCTTGGCTGTCATGCCAAGCTTGCGATTGGCTTCCTGTTGCAGCGTGGAGGTGGTGAAGGGCGGAGCCGGTGTGCGCGTCTGGTCGCGTTCGTTCAGATCGGTGATCTGCCATTCGCCCGCTTTCAGGCGCTCAACGAGGTCTTTCGCTTGCTGCTCATTGAGCAGGACGACGTTTTTACCCTCTGGAATCCGGCCCGTGTTTTCGTCGAAGTCCTTACCGGTTGCCAGCCGCACACCGTCCAGCGTGACAAGCTGCGCGGTGAAGGTTTCATCATGCGCGGAGAGCAGGGCTTTCAGGTCCCAGTAGGAACCGGATTTAAAGCGCCGGCGTTCCTTTTCGCGGTTGACCAGCAGGCGCACCGCCGCCGACTGCACGCGCCCGGCGGACAGCCCCGGCGCGATCTTCTTCCACAGCAGCGGCGAAACAGTATAGCCGACCAGCCGGTCCAGGATGCGACGTGTTTCCTGCGCCTGTACCAGTTGGGCATCGATTTCGCGGCAGTGGTCCAGCGATTCCTGGATCGCTTCGCGCGTGATCTCGTGGAAGACCATGCGCCGCACCGGAATGCCGGGTTTGAGCACCTGGGTCAGATGCCACGCGATGCTTTCCCCTTCGCGGTCTTCATCCGTCGCCAACAGCAGTTCGTCGGCTTCTTTCAGCGCGGTAGTCAGCGCCTTGACGACTTTCTTTTTGTCTTTGGGGATCACATAAAGTGGTTCGAATTCTTCATCAACGTTAACCCCCAGGCGCGACCATTCCTCGGCTTTGAACTTGGCGGGGATTTCGCTGGCGGAAGCGGGCAGGTCGCGGATGTGCCCCATGCTCGCCTCAACCCGGTAATCGTCGGGGAGGAAACTGCCAATTGTACGCGCTTTGGTAGGTGATTCAACAATGACCAGTTTGCTCACTACAGACCCTTTTACTGATTTGGTTGGATGATTGCGGCTTGCTTGCAATTTGCGTCTTGAAATTAAAACGCCTGCGAAGCGTACCATTATGTCTTAGTGCTGACAAGGCTTTTTGCTCAGGACTGGCGCATAACAGCATTCGATTTTTGACAGAAAAACACTCCGGATATCAGCACAATCAGGAGTGCTTATCAGCGTGCTTGTGGAATGCGCTATATCAATCTATACCAGAAATTCAGCGGGTTAGCCAAGTTCCTGTTCGACGATATCCACCAGTTTGACGCGGAACGAGCGAATCTGGTACGGAGTGAGCGGGAAGCGCAGCGTATCGCCCAGCGCCTCAAACGGGGCGATAGCTTCTTCCAGCAGATTCACCTCTTCAGCGGACGCGATGTGTGCCGGGAATGCCAGGGATGCGGTCGCGCGCCCGCCGTGCGCCTCGTATACGCGCACGATCAGCGCGTCGTCGTCTTCGGCTTTTTTGATCGTATCGACCACCACGCCCGGTGTTTCGCACTGTGCCAGCCCCCACACAACCGGCAGCCACGTGCCGCCGCCGCTCAATCGATAGGAGCGCAGAGGATGGTTGAAGCGCCGCGCGCAGGCGACTGTTTCCTGACGCCAGTCGCCGCCATGCGGGTACAGCGCATAGGTGAATGTGTGCTGGCCCTGGTCCGCTTCGGGGTCGGGATTGGTTGGCGAACGCAGCAGGCTGAGGGTCAACACGTTGTCGCGCGTGCTGTGCCCGTATTTACAGTCGTTGATCAGACTCACCCCATAACGCGCTTCGGACAAATCCGACCAGCGCTGCGCGGGCACTTCGTGCTGCGCAAAATCCCAGGTGGTATTCTGGTGTGTGGGGCGCTGGATAGCCCCGAACTGGGTTTCGTAGGTCGCTTGCATGGCGCGCACTGCCAGCGGGAAATGGGCGCGCAGCAGGATATGGCGCTCGTGCCAGTCCACATCGGTTTTGAAGATCAGCAGGCGCTGCCCGGCAACCAGGCTCACATGCTGCACGATCTGTGAATTGTTGAAGTGGTAAGTTATCTCCAGCGTGGCACGTAATGGGCCTTCCTCGACCAGCCGGACCGTATCGGGTTCCAACTGCCAGCCCTGGTCCTGTACATAGGCTTCCACGTCCCAGGCATCCCATTTGGGCGGGCGGTCCACATACGCCCATAACTGGTTGCCAATCTCGCCAGGGGCCAGTACATCACGGCCATACTCGCGGTCATACAACCCGACGAGATAGCCGCGTTCGTCGAACTCCGCGCGCAGACATTCGTTTTCAAGCTGCTGCGCCGTACCGGATACCGGGCCATAGACCGGGACCGGGTGGTAGTTGTCGGTTGGGCGCACGATATAGGCTTTATGCCCGTAAGCCGGGATGCTGTTTGACAGTATCAGAGCGCGGCGCGCCGATTCGTCGATCCACTGGTAGGACTTATGCCGCCCGCTGGGACCGACAATCTCGACCGGGCCTTCGCCGGGCAGTTTGACCTCAACGGGGCCGCCGTGCGTGGTGCTCAGCGTGTTGAAGACGGCGAATCCATCCATGTCCTCATCCCACCGGATATGGCGCGTAATGGTTTGCATCGCGTTATCGAGTACGGATTGCGCGCGTGTCTGGGCTTCGGCGTAGTCGCGTTCGGTGTCTTCGTATACGGGCGTTGTGCTGCTGCCCGGCAGAATGTCGTGAAACTGGTTGAGCAGCACCGTTTCCCAGGATTGGTTCAGTGTTTCGTGCGGGTAATCACCTTCCAGCAGGTAGGCGGTAGAAGCCAGCGCTTCCGCATCGTGCAGCAGCACTTCGGTCAGGCGGTTGTGGCGCTTGGTGCGTGCCTGCGTGGTCAGGGTGCCGAGATGCAGTTGCAGGAACAGTTCGCCCACCCAGCGCGGCAGATCGTCAGCCATCGTTTGTTCGAGCGTGTGGAAGAATTCTTCGGCGCGGCTGTGAATCACCTGCGGCATACCGGGCAGGTTTTCCATGCGGGCGCGGCGTTCGATCATATCGCGGTTCGGGCCGCCGCCGCCGTCGCCCATGCCGTAGGCCACGATCAGGTGACGGTTGGCGTCTTTCTGCTGGTAGCGCGTCCAGGTTTCCCAGATTTCCTGGGGCAGCAGAGAGGCGTTATAAGTGGTGCGTTCGATCCCCTCCGGGCGCACATCGAGTTCGGGCGTGGTGGCGAGCTGTGTCAGGATGCGTGTGCCGTCCAGCCCCTCCCACCAGAACGTATCGTAGGGATAGCGCGTGTGCTTGTTCCAGCTCAGCTTGGAGGTGAAGAAGTAGCGGATTCCGGCCAGTTTCATGATCTGGGGCAGGGCGGCGCTGTAGCCGAATACATCCGGCAGCCAGAGCACTTCGGGCCGCACGCCCAGTTCGCGCATAAAGTAGCGCATCCCGTACAGGAACTGCCGCACCAGCGATTCGCCGCCGGGCATATAGGTGTCCGGCTCGACCCAGGTCCCGCCAGTCGCGTTCCAGCGCCCCTCTTTGATGCGCGCGCGCACCCGCGCGAACAGGTCCGGGTGATCGTGCTGCACCATTTTGTACAGGTGCGGCTGGCTCTGGGTGAAGGTATAGTCCGGGTACTGTTCCATCAGCGCGAGGGCGGTCGCAAAGGTGCGGGCCGTCTTGCCGCGTGTGACCCTCAGCGGCCATAACCACGCGATATCAATGTGTGCGTGTCCGGCGGCGTGAATCACCGGGCGCGGGGGGAACTGGACCGGTTCGGGCAGTTGGGCGAAGATGCGTTTGTTCAACTTCGCGTGCGCTTCTTTGATACTGGCGCGGAACGCCATATCCGGCGGGTTCAGCCAGTTGATACTGCTGAACGCTTCGTCGAGCGCGCGCAGGTACACGCCGCGTTCAGGGGCAGAATCCGGCAGGACTTTGATCACGTCCAGCAGCGTGATCGCGTCCCAGTACAGGGCTTCGACCATGCGATCAATGCGGCATAACTCGCTGACCTTCAATGACACCTGGTGATCGCCCGGCTGCGATACCCCGGTGAAACAGGTCATCATGAACGAGATGGGTTGTTCGCCGGGGACATGTTCGTCCAGCAGTATGTCCGTGTGCATGTAATTCAACGCCTGGGGATGTGTGCCCAGGCCGATGACGTTGACCATTGCTTCGGGGCGGGTGAGCATTTTCCCGTCAGGGCGGTCGTGGTGGACATCGAAGGCGGCACACAGGGCGACAGGTTGATCCACAAACCCAGCCGGGATCACCATATCGGCAGTTAACCACGCCCAACTCAAGCGCGTGCCCCAGCGATCATTGACGCCAATCTCGCGCCAGCGTGGATCGTTGGATGCCGGTTGGGAGGTGTCATGGGCCAGATTGTCGATCACGCGCCAGCGCACCGGCACGGCGTCGCGGTAAATATAGTGACTCAGAGTTTGTGCCAGAAAGGTCAGCTTTTCGATGGACAGGGGCATTGCAGGACTCCTGAAGTGGGCATTATGCATCACGCTGTTCCGTGGGATGAGAGGTTATCTCAGCGGGTGGAAACACCAGCTTTGATGGCAGTTCCGCGATCCCGTCAACATTTTCGAACACAATATCACCGGGGGTGAGGTGAAATGCCAGATGCGTGTCTGCCGGTATGGTGAGCGTAAACTCAGCGCGAGCTACTGTGCCGACCACCGGCTTACGGCGCGCGATGATGTAGATACCGGCCTGGTCTTGCTCCGCTGCAAACTCGATGCCGAGCGCGCGCTGCAAATTGGCTTCGAGTATGATTTTTGCAGCGGCGGCCCGGCGCACCGTCACGCGGCAATGACTGGCCCGCAGGTAAACGGTCACCGGCGATGTGACGTTGAATACCTGGGTGTGAATACGTTCGGCTGTGCCGGGCAGCGCATTGGTGGCGACACCCAGCGCCGCATCCAGCACTGATCGCTGGCCCGAACGCAGTACAGCGCGCACGAGTTGAGCGCCTCCGATGCGGAGCAACCAGTTAAATGAACGGCGAAAAACGTTTTTGATCACGATAGATTTGCTAACCAGTCCGCTATACTACGGGTTACTTTGTCGGGTTGTTCGAGTGGGATCATGTGTCCCGCGTTTTCGATCACGATCAAAGTGGCGTCAGGAATAGTGTCGGCGAGCGTCACACTGAATTTCAGCGGGACCATGCGGTCGTTTTCGGCCCCGATTACCAGGGCAGGGGCCGTAACCTGGGCAACGTGCGCGCGCACATCGTAGACCTGGCACGCGCGGTAATCGGCGTGCAGCGTGGCTGGCGGAGTATTCGCCAACTGTTCGCGCCCCAGGGCCTTGAGGTCGTCAGGGGCATGATCGCTCCAGGCCCATTCCGTGATCCAGTCTATTGTAGCGTCCGTTTCATCCATGATGCGCTGCGGCAGAGTCGGGTCCACCGGTAGTTTACTGCCGGTCCCGATCAGGATCAAACCAGCGGCGCGTGCCGGTGCGTGAATGCCGATTTGCAGGGCGATAGCACCGCCCATGCTGTGCCCGGCGATGATGGCGCGCTCGATCTCCAATAAGTCCATGAAGGCGATTATATCGTCGGCGTGTGCGCGAGTATCGTCATGCGCCGGGCCTTGTGAGCGTCCATGTCCGGCCAGGTCCGGCGCGATCACGTGCATGCCGGGCAGCCGTCGTAAACCGGGCGGCCAATCCAGGCGAGACCCGCCCGCACCATGCACCAGGATCAGCGGTGGGATAGCGGTATGTTCCGGTTTTGATTGCGCGTAGAAAAGCGCGCGGTCGGGCAGATTGACGGTAGGCATGGTGCTTTCTTCCGGTGTGTTGTTAAGCATGATCCGGCGTGTGTACAAGTCTACCCTTAATCTATTGCAAAACGCCAACAGTTCGCTTGACGCCATTTCAGCAGGCGGCTATACTCCTCGTAGAAGTCTACATTTGTGGGAGGAATTTCTTATGGCGGATGGTGCTGCGCCTGAATACGTGATCGATCCGGAGTTGGTGGAAATCCTGCGTTGCCCGGAGGCTGTGCATTATACCGATATGGGTGAAGACCCTGGCCGGTTGGAACTGGTGCATGACTGCTGGTTGGTCTGCGCGGATTCGGGTTACAAATACCCGATCCGTGACGGTATCCCCGTGTTGTTGATCGATGTGGGCAAGAAGTACAAGGACGTGCCGGTCGATGACCTGCCCGTGCCCCCACCGGATGAAGACTGATCCCCGGCGATAACCTGTTATGTGTTATCATAAGTCTGAATGCCCGGTATGCACGCCGGGTGTTTTTTGTTTGGATCGATTCTTCCCGCTGCTAGGCGAAGTGTGCAACTTCTGCTATACTGCAACTAACAGCAGTCTTTCCTTAAGTTAACGCATCCTTTGTTCAAACGGTGGTTTATGAACCAACAAAGCGTTTTTACTCACGGAGCACCGATTCAAGGGTTTCAGCATTTACCGGTCAAGCCGCCGGAACATCTCGTAGGTCGCAGCGCCGATCTTGAGGCGATTCATCTGTCGCTGAAAGCGGGGACTGCCGTCTTGCTGCACGGGCCTGCGGGCATCGGCAAATCGGCGCTGGCCGCTTCTTTGGCGGCAGGCTACGCCGAACTGCCTAACGGGGTGCTGTGGTTGGATGTGGCGGGCGATACCACGCGGAGTCTGGTCACACGGGTGGCGCGTGCTTATGGCCTGGATGTGCCCAACCTGGACGACGAGATCGGCGAAACCGCGAAACTCGTCCAGGCGACGCTGCGCGAAAATCGCCCACTGGTTGTGTTGGATGGGCATTTGCGGGTCGAAGATGCGCGCGAATTTGTGCGCGTTTGTGCGTCCGGCGTGCCGCTGCTGCTTACGCATTTGACGATGGTAGCCGGTCCCTGGACACCGCACGGCTTAGATGCCCTGGAACGCGAGGACGCGCGCGCGCTACTGCTGGCGCATACCGGTGATGCGTTGGCGGCGGATGCGCCCGAAGTGCGATCCCTGGTCCGTCAGTTTGAGGGTCACCCACTGTCAATTGAGGTGGCCGGGCGACATATTGCCAGCGGAACGGCTCCGGCTGATTTACTGGCGCGTATTCCCGATTTACCACCTGGTCAGAAAAACCTTGCGATTGGTGTTCTGATGGGCGTTTACCGCGGCTTGTCATCCGAGTTGCAGGGCATGGTTATGCTGCTAGGCTCGGCGTTTGCTTCAGGCGCGAGTGAAGAACTGCTGTGTGATGTCAGTGGGGCGCGACCGGATGTGCTGCGCGCGCGTATGGCACAGTTGATCGCGCATGGGTTGGCCTCGCAGCGGTTGATCTACGATCAGGCCTACTACACCGTGCATGAACTCGTGCATGAGTTCGCCCAGGCGTTTCTGCGCGGCAAAAAGCGTTTGAATACCATGCTCGCCCGCTATGTGCAAAGCTTGCCGGTGTATGTCAAGCGCCATGTGACGGAGCACGCCATCACAGACTACCAGCATCTGGCGCTTGAAATGTCTAACTTGCTTGCTGCCGGGATGTATGCGGCGCGCGAAGATAAGTACGATTTTCTGCGCGAACTGACCGAGATGCTGGAAACAACCCGCGATGAGGGTTTCATCGCGGCATGTCATTTCGCACCCGAACTGGATTGGCTGCATTATCTGCTTGACCAGCCCGCTGCCGCTGATATCGGTATCATGGCGCTGGTGCAGCCTGCCGAACCGCAGCCGGACCCCGAAGCACTGCCAGTGACGGTCCCCGATGTACTGCCGGAACCGGCAGAACCCGCTGCGCTGGTACCGGGTGAAGCCGCCGACACGGAAATCGAAGAACCGATTGAATTCCCCGAAGTTGAGGCCGAACTGCCCAATTACGGTATATCTGAGATTGAGCCTGACGTTCCAGGGTTACCCGAACCAC
>CAZMNL010000009.1:0-2774 GCA_964567525.1 uncultured Anaerolineaceae bacterium | reverse complement strand
ATGAACTGCCCGAACCGGAACCCGCCGTTGTGGTTGATAGCGAAGAAGTAGAACTTGCACCGGCACTGGTGGACGTGGTTTTACCCGCCGATGCCGAAAGTCTGGGACAGTTGGCCGAGGTCGTCAGGCAAGGTGACCCGGATACGACCATCGGGCAGTATGAGCAGGCCGTGCAGGGATTCCAGGCGGACGGCAATGTCGAGGATGAGTTAGCCGCTATTGAGGCCTTGGCGCAGTTGAGCCTGCACAGCGGCAAATACGAGGATGTGCTCGCTTACCTGGATCGCGGTACGACACTGGCCCAGGAACATGATAATCCCCGGCGTGAAGGCGAGATGCTGCTCATTCTGGGGGATTTGCAGTACGATCTTGACCGTCTGGAAGGCGCGGAACTGGCCTATAAGGAAGCCATCAGCGCTTTGCGCCCCGTTGAAGCGTGGCTCGATATCGGCCTGACATTGGAGAAGCTGGGCACCGTATATATGCGGCTGCGCCGCCCGGATGAGGCGCTCGGCGTCTGGCAGCAGGCCGTACCGATCTTTGAACAGGTCGAGCGTCCGAACCTGCTGCGCCGTGTCCTGAACCGGTTGGCTGATACGGCCATGCGCCTGTTGCAGTGGCAGCTTGCCCAAACCTACTACGTGCGGGCGCTGGAAGTGGCGATGGCATTGGGCGAGGATCGCCCGCAGTTTGTGCAGTTGAGCAAACTGGGGCACTTGCAGGAACGCCAGGGGAACCCGCAGCTTGCCGTCGAATTCTACCGGCAGGCGTTGTATCTGGCGTTTCAACTGGACGATGAGGCCCAGTTGGGCGGTACGCAACTGGCGCTGGCGAAGCTGTTGGTGGACGACACCACGCAGCTTAACCGCGTGCTGCAACTGCTTGAGGCTGCCGAACAACTGCTGCCGGATGATACCGAAGTGCGGCGTTTACTGAATCGCGTGCGGACTCGCCGCGAGCGTCTTGTGAATGCGGGGGTTGATCTTCCGCCCGCTGAAGACAGCCTGGAAGACTACGCCCGTGCGGCGTTTGAGAAACTCCAGCCGGAAGCCTGATCCGCGCCAGAAGTCAGGATTTGTTCGCTCAATAACGCGGGATCGATGCGTCAACCTCACGTGACCATGCATCGATCCCGCCCGCCATATTCAGCACATTGACGATCCCCACTTCTCGCAGTTGATCCACAATCACCGCGCTGCGTATTCCGTGATGACAGAAGATCACGACCGGGCGGTCGCGTGGGACTTCCGCCAACCGCGCGCCGATCTGTCCCATTGGAATATGGTACGCATCCTCTAACTGGCTGAGCGCCAGTTCGGGCACTTCACGGATATCGAGCAGCAGCAGCGGTTCCTGCGCGTCCAGCCGCTTTTTGACTCCCTGGACCGAGATGTTCACCCCATCGTCGCTGGATTCCGGCAGGGGCGTGCTGCGTTCGTAGGCGGGCATCCCGCAGAATTCTTCATAATCGATCAAGGCCGTGATCGTGGGGTCAGGGCCGCATACCGGGCAATCCGGGCGTTTGGGCAGTACGATCAGGTCCATGCTCATCGCCAGCGCGTCATACAGCAGCAAGCGTCCAATCAGCGGTTCGCCGATACCCAGCAGCAGTTTGATCGCTTCGGTGGCTTGCAGCGTGCCAATCGTGCCCGGAAGGATGCCCAGGACTCCGGCTTCGGCGCAGCTTGGCACGAGGTGCGGCGGGGGCGGCTGCGGTACGAGACAGCGGTAACACGGGCCTTCCGGCAGCCCAAAGACGCTGACCTGCCCCTCGAAACGGTAAATACTGCCGTAGATCATCGGTTTGCCCAACATGACGGCGGCATCGTTGAGCAAGTAGCGCGTGGGAAAGTTATCCGTCCCGTCAATGATCAGCGTGTACGGGGCCAGGATGTCGAGCGCATTGGCGCTGGTGAGCGGCGTAGGGTACGGGTCGATCTGGAGGTGTGGGTTGATGCTGTGCAGCCGCTGCGCCGCCGACTCGACTTTGGGCGTGCCGATGGCCGCGTCTGTGTGGATGATCTGGCGCTGTAAGTTGGTGACATCAACGGTGTCGAAGTCTACTAACCCCAACCGACCGATCCCGGCGGCGGCGAGATACATGGCAATCGGGCTGCCGAGTCCGCCGGTTCCGACGATGATCGCACTGGATGCTTTGAGTTTGCGCTGCCCATCTTCGCCGACCTGCGGCAGAATGAGGTGACGGGCATAGCGCGTTTTCTCCGACACCGTGAGCGAGGGCAGCGGGGGCGTGCTGGATGTGTGAGTGTGTGCGTTGGTTGCCATTGCGTATTCGTTTCGATGAGTCTTGTTTGTACGATATAACAGAATCTACCCGAAGATGCCCGCACAGACCACCGATTCAAAACCGCCCTGATGGGATGTCACGCGCATCAGAGCGGGGGAATGTATGGCGATTGGTGGGCGGGCGCTAGCTGCTGAAGGCGCGCCCTGCGCCGAAGATACGCCCGCTGAGTTTGAACCCGGCCTGTTCGATCTGGTCCATGAAGCTGGGCCGGAAGCCGGTCGCGTTGAGCGTGCCGCCCCCTATGTGGCTGGGTCCGGCCCCGCGATGTTCGGGTGTCTGGTAGATGAAAATATCCTGCATGGTCACGCGGTCGCCTTCCATACCCTGCACTTCAGTCACCTGGATCACTTTGCGGCTGCCGTCCTTCAAGCGCGCTTGCTGGACGATCAGGTGTACCGCGCTGGCGATCTGCCGCCGGATGACCTCAACGGGCAGGTCCATACCGGCCATCAGTGCGAGCGTTTCC
>CAZMNL010000008.1:19016-20228 GCA_964567525.1 uncultured Anaerolineaceae bacterium | reverse complement strand
TGCGGCAGCGGTCTGGGCGGCGCGCCCGGTCGCCAGTTGATCCATGCTAACCTGCGTGGGCAGCGGGTCGTCATCATTATCGCTGCCACCGCACGCCGCCAGCAGCAGCACCAGCAGCAGCAGCACGGGCACGAGTCGAAGGGGGACGGGATGTTTCACAATGCGGCTCCTGAGAGTTTCAGCGCATTTCCGGGTAATGATTACGTTGTACATTGTAGCGCCGCCCGCCCGCATCGGACAAGCGCGCGGAACAGCATAGGACACCCGACGCCTGCCCGATTCTACGTGAATTTTATGTGCCGCGCGCCGGGAACCTGTTAAACTGTACAGGGTGTCTATTGTCCGTTGGGATGAGAGGTCCACGATGTCTATTCAGCAAATCAACCGTCAGGCTGTCGATTTTCTGCGCGAGCAACTGGCGTTTGCCGAACAAAAAATTATCCGGTTGGACCGTGCTATGCAGGAATGCGATGATTGCCTGGAATCTGAGGGGTTGCAGTCGATGCAGCGCACCGCGCAGATCGAGCGCGATCTGATCCGCGACTTGCTGCAATGCCAGCAGGACGAAGATACACTCTCGCTGCAAGCGCAGATTATGGCGCGCGTGGAATGTGCGCAGCGCACTATGCAGCAGCAGACACGCCGCTGGCGGCGCGGCCAACACATCCCGCCCACTTATTGGGACGCCAAAATCCGCGAGATCACGCTGTATGACCTGCTGCGGCGTTTCCACGCCTGGGTGCAGGGCCGGGCGCTCTATCCTGAAGTGGGACCGCGCAAACCTGTTACCACCGGCAACGGCGCACGCACAAACGACAAACTGCACAGCGCCCATCCCTGGTATATGGACGTGATCACGGACGAGCACGAGGACACCCAGGCCGCGCGTAGCAACGGCACGAGCCACGCGCGCCCGCGCGGTTATTCGCGCTCGGCGGAGATGCTCGAAGAAGATATCGCCGCTGCGCTGAAACGCGCCGGATTACCGCTGGATCACCTGGACATTATCGCGGAGCCGCTGGGCAACGTGATCGTGACCGGTATGGCACACAGCGACGTGCAGCACCGGCACATACTCGATACGATCCTGAACGTAAACGGGGTTTTCGAGGTGATCGAGGATATCAGGACCACACTCGAAAGCGAGTGCCCGATCTGCCATCCCGAACGCTTCGGCCTCGAACGCAGCGAAACCGGCGCGCGGCGCAATGG
>CAZMNL010000008.1:0-18916 GCA_964567525.1 uncultured Anaerolineaceae bacterium | reverse complement strand
CAACGATTAGCCCCCCTTCGAGGGGGGCTTTCGATCTATAGCCCGGTGCTTCAGCCGGGCGCAGCCATCCCGAACGCTTCGGCCTCGAACGCAGCGAAACCGGCGCGCGGCGCAATGGATCGCACCGGATATGAGGGCAGGCGCGACCAACGATTAGCCCCCCTTCGAGGGGGGCTTTCGATCTATAGCCCGGTGCTTCAGCGCCGGGCGCAGCCGGATCGACTACTCCACCGCGCCCGGTAGAAACGCATTGGTGAACACGGCGTCCGTGTCAATGGGTTCGGCGAGAATCTCATTCTCCACCAGGAAACCGGTGAAGTCCGCCCACACCGCCGCCGACTGCTGGCCCCAGCGCGGGGCGTCCGCCTGGTACTGCGGCGCGAGCCATACGGCGCTGGTGCGGATCAGGTCGGGGTCGGCTTCGGGGTTGGCGTCGATCAGGATCACGGCGGCGGCTTCCGGGTCGCTGATCGCGTCCGCAAAGCCGCGCGCGGTGGCCTGCACAAACGCCGCAACCACGTCGGGCCGCTCCGCGATCATGTCCTCGCTGGTGATCAGGATCGGCGTGTAGTAGTCCGGGATGCAGTCGAAGTGATCCATCAGCATGATGGTGTCCAGTTCCAGACCGCTCAACTCGCCCCGGATGCCGGTCCAGCCGTAGTACATCCACGCGAAGTCGATACGGTCGCGCAGCATCAGCTCGAAACCGTCCGCATAGCCCACGTCGATATACTCGAACGTGCCCGGCTCGCCGCCGTCACATGCGATCAGCGTATTGATGATCGCGGTTTCGAGGTCCTGCTGCCCGAAGCCGCCGTACTTCAAGCCCGCGAGATCGGCGGAGCGCTCGATGGGGTCTTCTTCATGCAGCGAGACAAAACCGGACGTGTTGTGCTGGATGATCGCCGCCAGCGAGACAACCGGCATCCCATCCGCGCGGGCATAGGTGACAAACTCCTGGTAACCCACGCCGAACTGCGCCGCGCCACTGGTGACGACCGCTTCCACGAGTAGATCGGTCGGCTCCTGGATCGAAACGTCCAGATTGGCCTCGTCATAGTAGCCGCGCGCCCGCGCCACGAAAAAACCGGTGTGGTTGGTGTTCGGCGTCCAGTCGAGCATCAGAGTCACGCGGGTACGCTGGTCCGCGCGCGCGAACGCGGTCGCGCCGCCCAGCGGGTCAGGCGTATCGTTCTCGCCGTCCTGCGCCGCCGCCGGAATCAGCATCCCCAACAGCGCGATCAGGGTAATTAGCGTAACAAGCAGGGTTCGCCTGGAAAACATGATGTGTTGCTCCTTTCGGATATAGCTTTAAGCTGCCAGTACCGCGCGGCAGAAGTCCTACACCGGTTGTAGGGGTGAGTTTCCAAACCCGCCCAGGGCGACTTTCTAAAGTCGCCCCTACAAAAACCGTAGGGTTATTTCCGCCAACGTGTGCTAGCAAAAAGTAAATGAAAAACGAAGCCAGTCCTTGACCGGGCGCGGTCCTTGACCGGGCGCGGTCCTTGACCGGGCGCGAATTCTGCCTCGCATGTCCAGCGCCGTTTACGGTGCTTTCGATCTGTAGCCTGCTGCTTGCAGCGGCAGGCGAAGCGCGATCACTGCGCATGTTCATCTCGTCGTGGTGCCGGTCGCCGCGCCAGCACCTTATCCACGCGACGCCCGTCCATATCCACCACCTCGAAGACCCACCCACTCCACTCGAACGTGTCGCTTTCGGTCGGGATGCGCCCGATCATGCTCATCATGAAGCCGCCCAGTGTCTCGTAAACGCCTGCTTCGTCTTTGGGCAGGGTGCGCAGGTTGAGCCGTTCCTTTACTTCGTCGATGTGCAGCAGGCCATCGAACAGCCAGGAACCATCCTCGCGCATGACGGCGCGCTCGTGCGCCGGGTCATTGCCGGAGGGCATCTCCCCGACAAACGCTTCCAGCAGGTCATGCTGCGTGACAATGCCCTGCACGCCGCCGTGCTCATCGATCACGATCACCAGCGGCGTATCACGCCCCTTGAACAGCGCGATCACGCGCGAAGCGACCACGTTCTCCGGCACAAAATGCGGCGGGTGCAGGTGATCAGCAAGGACCAGCGGCGTCTCTTCCAGGCTGGCGATCAGCAGGTCTTTGGCATGCACGATGCCCAGCAGGTGATCCAGCCCGCCCGCGCATACCAGAAAATGGCTGTGCCCGCTGTCGCGGATCGTGCGCAAGATTTTTTCCGGCGTGTCGCGTACATCCATCCACACCAGGTCGGTGTGCGGCGTCATGAACGCGCTGATATAGCGGTCGTCCAACTGGAACACGCTCTCAACAAGGTCCTGCTCGACCGTCTCAAACACCCCGGCGCGCGTGCCCTGGTCCATCAGCATCCGAATCTCATCCTCAGTGACCGGCGGCTCGTCGGTGGCCCGGATGCGCAGCAGCCGGATCACGAACCCGGTCGAGAGACTGAGCAGCGCGACTGCCGGGGCTGCTACCTTCGAGAGCAACCGCATCGGGCGCGCGATCATCGCCGCGATCCGCTCCGGATCCTGGATGGCGATGCGCTTGGGGACCAGTTCCCCGATCACCAGCGACAGGTACGTGATCATCAACACGACCAGCCCCAGGCCCAGCGCCTTACTATAGGGAGCCAGCAGCGGCACGTCGTCGAACCCTTCCGCCAGCACCCGCGCCAGCGTCGCGCCACCGAACGCGCCCGCCAGCACGCCTACCAGCGTGATCCCGATCTGCACGGTGGAAAGGAACCGATTAGGCGACTCGGCCAGTTCCAGCGCCACGCGCGCGCCCGCGCTGCCGCCTTCGCCGCGCTGCTTGAGCCGCGATTTGCGCGACGAAACGACCGCGATCTCCGACATGGCGAACACGCCGTTGATCAGCACCAGAATCACGATCACCACGAATTCGACTAAAATAGCAGACATGGCTTGATTTTTAGACCTTCACTCTGTTTGACAATGCTACAACGAGACACCCGCAACGCGCCCCGTTGATTCCCCGTTCACCTCACCCCGTCGCGTGGACTTCCCCACTCACCAGAGTGTGGAGAGGAGGAACCGACAGGGGGGAGACTTGCGACGGATAAGGCCACTGACCCCAATTTACCCCTTGCGATCCAAAGCTAACCGCTTATAGCTGCTCTAATAAATCCCCGGCCCGCGCCAGGACGCGCGCCGCGTGGTGTAGTACCAGCGCAGCGCCAGCCGCTCGATCAGGTTCACCAGCAGCACCAGCAGCAGGCTGAGCAGCGCCGTCAGGATGATCGCCAGGTACGCCTGGTCCAGCCGGAAACTGCTGTACGAACGTTTCAGGAACATGCCCAGCCCGCGCTGCGCCGTGATGTATTCACCGAAGATCGCGCCCACGACGCTGTACGTCGCCGCGATGCGCAGTCCGCTGAAAAACGACGGCATCGCCGCCGGGAGCCGCACCTTAAGCCACGCCTGCCGCGAAGTTGCGCCCATCGCGCGCAGCAGCGAGAGCAGCTCCGGGTCGGCGCTTTGCAGCCCGGAGAACGTGTTCAGCGCCACCGGGAAAAAGCAGAACAGCACCACGACGATGATCTTTGGCCCGCTGCCAAACCCGAAGATCAGGATCAGCAGGATGGCGATGGCGAAGACCGGCACCGTCTGCGAGGCAACCAGCAGCGGGTACAACACCCAGCGCAGCGGCGGCACAAAATCCATCAGCGCGGCGATCAGCACGCCGAGCACCAGCGCAATCGCCAGCCCTGCCAGCGTCTCCCACAGCGTTTGAGGGATGTGTTCCTGCATCAGGCGGTCCTGGTGCGTATCCCAGGCCGCGCGAATCTCGCCCAGGGACGGGAAAATCGTCCCCAGCGAGAGATCATCGGTGGCCTGAATCTCGATCACCAGCACCGACACGCCGGACAGAAACGCCGCCACCACCAGCGCCGTCACGATGCTGACCATCACCACGCGCCCTACGTCCAGTAGCGGGCGCAGACGAAAATCCTGACTGCCGTTTTGCATCGCCGCGCCTCTATTCCGGCACGCCGGGGGATGTATGTACGACCACCAGCAGCCCCGCGTCAAAGGTCACGCGCGCGCTTTCCCCCGTGAAGACGTTGCTCACGCCGCGCGCCGGGCCGAACTTCAACGACTCGCCGCGCAGCGGATAGTCGAGTCCCTCGGTGCGCACGTTGTGCGCGTCCCCGGCGAGCGGGATCAACGAGAGCGTCTCACCCGCCGTGCCGTGCAGCGTGTGCGCGCCGGGATGCAGCACCCAGATCGCCTGTCTGCCGCTGACCAGCCGCACATCACGCCCCGCCAGCACATCCAGCGCCAGCAGGTACAGGTTGGCGAGCGTCTGGTCGAAGCGGTCGCCCACCGCGCCAATAATGCGCATCCAGTCCGCACCGGTCTGCGCTGTGTGAATCAGCGCCAGTTCGAGATCGGTTTCGTCTTTTGCCGGGGGATAACGCTCGATCTGTGCGCCGCGCGCGCGCAGGTCGTCAAGTTCGCGGTCGGACAGCGAATCCATGTCGCCGATCACGATCTGCGGGTCCAGGCCGCAGGCGAGCGCCAGCCGCGCGCCGCCATCGACCGCGACAATCCGCGCGTCCGGCGCGTGCGCGAGCGCCGCATGTACCGCCGGGCCGTCGTTCAGGTCGCCGTTGGCAAAAAGCAGGGCGCGGCGTGTGGGGGTTGGGTCGTCAGGTTCAGCAGACATAAAAAACACTCCCGTGTCAGCCGAGGGAGTGGTAGGGTGTTACCGTCATCCACGCTGCTCCCTCCGCCGGCATGATCCGGATCAGGTTCAAGGGTCGGCGTCGTCGTCGCGCACGCGCGCGATCCTGGACGCACCTCTCAGCCCGGCTATCCCAGGCTCCCCTGGCACTTGGTCATGTTAACCATTGTTGAGGATCATAACAGGTTGAGGGAGTTTTGCCCACATTGTGAGCGGGCGGGGCTGCCCGAACGAGTTGATGTTGTTGGCGAATTAGAAAACCTCACCCCCCGGACGCGCGCTCCACGCTCTGGGGTAAACCATTTGATTCTTCGCAACAAAAACACCCCGCACATTATCGCAGGGCATCGTGCAGGCAACAACAGCGAACCGCTTTTTTAGCGCACGCGCCGCGCCCAGATTTCCGGCAGGTCAAGCTGTTTCACGTCGGTGGCTTCCAGGAAACCCATCAGCAGGCGCGAGAACCCGGCCTTGTCTTCCAACATGGGAAAGTGCTTGCGTTCCTTCATCGGGCGAACGGCGCAGGCCGTGCGCGATTCCAGGGCTTCGGTCATGCGCGCATCGGGCAGCGGCATGAACGTGTCGTTCTCGCCGTAGGCCACGATCAGCGGCATTTCGCGCTTGCGCAGGTCCGTCAGCGTATCGACCATCGTGAAGGAATCGACCGTGCTCTTGAAGGCCATCATATCGGTTTTTTCGAGTTCGGCGTGCATCTTCTGGCGGTCCGGGGTATCGTCAACGTGCGCTTCGAGCAGCTTGAAGCGGTCGTCATGGCTCCAGAACTCGCGCAGCGGATTGGTGGTCTGCATTTGCAGCGTCGTCTCGCCGGGCGTGTAATCGACTTTGGGCATTTTCGGCAGTGTATCCAGCGGCTCCGGCAGCGCGGCGGCATCGATTTCCTGCACAGGCTGATCGGTGGGCGGGATAGCCGCCTCGTGGGCGGGCTTGGAGGCATCCTCCGTTGAGGGGGCGTGAGACTGCCGTTCGAGCGCGGCACGGATGCGCGCTTTCATTTCTTCGGTGCGCCAGGGTACGGTTTCGGCTTTGTTGAAAACCGCCGGTTTGCCGTCGTCATTGGCGGGGGGCGTGACCGGATCAGGCGCAGCAGCGGGGGCGGGCTTCTGGGCGGGGATATTCTGCGTAAGCGACTGCATGGTGTGCGTCATCCAGAACAACGGCGGGGCGATGACCATCAGGCGCGGCACGCGGTCGGGGTGCTGAGCCGCGTAGCGCGCCACCACCGCCGCGCCGAGATCGTGCCCGATCAAGGCCGCTTTTTTGATGCCCATAATCTCGATAAACTCGGCCAGCAGCGCGACCTGGGACTCAAAATTGTAGCGGTTGACATCGCGCGCCGAGTCGCCGAACCCCCACAGGTCCAGCGCATACGTGCGGTATTTGCCCGCCAACTGGCGCATCGCCGGGACCCAATAGCGCCAGGACCCCAGCCAGCCATGCACCAGGATCACCGGTTTGCCACGTCCCAATGCTTCATAATGGACCAGATCGCCGTCAATGGTAATTGCACTCATGCCGTATACCAGCTTCGCTCTCCGGGGGCATATCGGGCAGCCGCGCTGCAACCGTCCCCACCCAACCCCAATTACAGTTTACCGAACTATTCGATTCCAAACCGCTGCAAAATTTCCGCAATGCGCCGCGTCAGTTCGTCTGGGGCAAACGGTTTGAGAATGTAATCATACGCCCCGGCATCCATGCCGGTATCCATCTCGGACTGCTGCCCCTTGGCCGACAGGAACACGACCGGGATATCCTTCACGTCGTCTATCGCCTTGAGCGCGCGGCAGGCTTCGTAGCCGGTCATACGCGGCATCCGCACGTCCATCAGGATCAGGTCCGGCTTGACATCCGGAGCCATCTCGACCGCTTCGGCCCCGTTGGTGGCCTTGATCACTTCGTGACCGGCGTATTTGAGGGTAAATTCAATCAGGTCGCGGATATCGCGCTCATCTTCCGCAATCAGTATTCTTGCCATCAATCGCTCCATGGTAAAAGCAGGACTGCGCCGCTATGCTTCGCCTTCAACCTCCGCATCATGCTCGCTGACCGGCTCCATGCCGGGCGGCGGGCTGGACGACAGGCTGACGTAAAATGTCGTACCCTGGCCGACCTCGCTCTCAAACCAGATGCGGCCATGATGCGCTTTGACCAGTTCGTTGACAATCGCCAATCCCAGGCCGGTTCCCGGTTGATCCATCACGGTTTCCTGCTGTTCGGTCCCCCGGAAGAAGCGCTCGAACACGCGGTCGGCGACTTCCGGCGGGATGCCAACGCCGGTATCGTGTACGCTCAGGATCACGTTTTCGGTCGCGTCTTCCACCCGCGCGCCCAGGGTGATCGTGCCCCCATGCGAGGTATAGTTAAACGCGTTATCCGCCAGGTTGGTCATGATCTGTGCGACCTTATCGTAATCGCCCCAGATCGTCAAATCGCGGTCTTCGGGCAGGTCCAGTTCAACCGTCATCGGGCGCTGTTCGTCTTCCGCGCGCCCGCGCAGGTGGACCGCTACCGCATGGAGCAAATCATCGACTTCCAGCAGGTTAAACTTGATTTCCAGGCGGCCCTGGTCGATGCGCGAGATATCGAGCAGGTCGTTGACCAGCACGCTGAGCCGGTCGGCGTTCTGCTTGATGGTATCCAGGAAACGCTGCTGCTGCTCGGACATTTCACCCGCTGCGCCCAACAGCAGCAGGTCGGCATAGCCCTTGATCGAGGTCATCGGCGTGCGCAGTTCGTGCGACACGGTCGCCACGAACTCGCTCTTGAGCCGGTCTACCTCGACTTCGCGCGTAATGTCGCGGAAGACTGACACCGTGCCGAGGAACTGCTCGTCCATGTTCACCGGCGAGAGCCGCACGTTGATCGTGCGCCCGTCTTCCAGCGTGATCTGTTCTTCGTGGTATTCCCCGGCCTGGTACTGCGTCGGGGCGCTCATCCAGAATTCGAGCCGGCGCGTCCACTCCAACGAACCACGCGCATACAGCCCGCTGATCTCCGTCGCGGGGCGGTTCAGGATGTTTTCAGCAGACACACCCAGGATACGCGATGCGGCCTGGTTGAAAACGATGACCTGGCCCTGCGCGTTGACCACCATCACGCCATCGGCCACCGAGTCCATAATCGCGGTGCTCTGGGTCGCCGCGACCTGTTCCTGCCGCAGCATATTACCGAGACGCTCGGCCTGTTCGGTGATCAGGCTGTACAGTTCGGAGTTGTTCATGGCGGTGGCGATCTGGTTCGCCGCTGCCGCGACCAACTGCAAATGCTCTTCGGAGAACTTGCCGGGCTGCTCGCTGTAGAGCAGCATCACGCCCAGCACATCTTCGCTGGTTTCGATCAGCGCGACGATCGCGGAGCGCGGTTTGTCGTCGGCGGCAGACATGCGCAGCCAGTGCGGGTGATTCTGCACATCGTCCACCACCAGCGCGTGGCGCTGCTGGATCGCCCAGCCCGCCAGACCTTCGTTCATCGCCAGCGAGGGCGCGTCTTCGCTCTCGGCGGGTTCGGGCAGGTCCCAGCCCAGCCGCGCGCGGAAACGCAGGCGTTCGGTGATCGCCTCGACCGCCAGGATCGCGCCCTGGGTCGCGCCGACCGCGCGCGCCACCATGCTCAGCGCGCTGTCCAGCATCCGGTCCATATCCAGGCTGACGGCCAGTTCGGTCGTGATGCGGTAAAGCGTGTCGATATTCTGGCGTTCCTGTTCCAGTTCGGCGGTGCGTTCCTGCACGCGGCGGTCGAGGTCTTCGGCGAGCTTCAGTGTTTGCTGGAACAGGCGCGTACTCTGGATCGCCACGCCCAACTGACCGCCCACCGTCGTCAGGATGCGCTGGTCGTTGTGGCTGAAGGCCGCCGGTTCGCTGTCATCGCGCACGCCCAGCACGCCGATCACGTCTTCACCGACGGTCAGCGGCACGCCCAGGAAGCAGCGCGCGCCCGCCATGACCGTCTCAATGCCCAGGGAGCGCCGCACCTCGGCGATATTCTCACCGGCCAGCAGCAGCGGCGCATTGTTGCGCACGATCAGCGAAAATTCGTCCTGGCCCAGCGGGTGTACGTCGCGTATATGGCGCTCGTCCTGGAGCACATCCAGCGCCAGCGAGTAGGAAAGCTGCCCGGTGTCGGCATCGTAGAGCACCACATAGAGCCACTGCGCATCGGTCAGGCTGGGAAGCTGCGCGTCGATCACGTCGAGCAGTTGTTCCAGGCTGTTCGCCGACGAGAGCGCGGTGGACATGTCGTTGATGATGTACAGTTCTTCGACCGTGCGGCGCGTCTCGGTTTGCAGGCGCGCGTTTTCAATCGAGATTGCGGCCTGGCTGGCGAGTGTGCGCGCCAGGCGGACGTTCTCCAACTTGAAGTAGCGGCTGGGATCGAGCGTTTCGACCTCGACCAGCCCGATTGCGACTTCGTTCACGATCAGCGGGATCAGGACGCGCATCGCGGCTTCATGACGGTCCAGCAGCGCGCGCTCGTTCTCCGGCAGGTCTTCGTCATCGTGGCGGATGGTGATCAGTTCGCGCTGCTCGACCGCGCGGCGGCGCAGCGGGTAGTCGTCCAGTTCATACACGTCGCCGATGCGGTCCGTGCCCATGTCCTCAGTGCGCGCGCTGATCTCGCCGCGCACGCTCAACTGCGCGTTTACGTCGTCCCACAGGAAGATCGTGCAGGAATCCGTCCCCAGCGCGCTGAGCATCTGAATCGTCACACGGCGCACCACCTCGTCGAGATCGAGCGTGACGGCGGTGGCCTGTGCGGACTCGAACAGCGTTTCCAGTTCGCGCGTGCGGATCGCGGTCTGTTCGAAGAGCGCCGCGTTCTGCACCGCGATACCGGCCTGGCTGGCGATGGTCTGCGCCAGTTCCATCTGTACCGGTGTGAAGACCCGTTCCTGCCGGGTTTGGTCCAGCCGCAGCACGCCGATCACATCCCCGCCCACCACCAGCGGGACCAGCAGCGCGCGCGCCACATCCTCGCGGCGCAGCAATTTACGCAGGTCCTCAGCCAGCGGGCCGGAACTGTTCTCGACCGCAATCGGGATCAGGTTATCGCGCACGCGCTGGATCACAGTGTTGCGCGCCAGGTCAACGGTCAGACTGGGCGGTGAGTCCCCGCGCGGATAATCGACCACGGCAATCGCCAGCCCACTGGACGAGTCGATCTGCATGGCGGACCCTTCCTGGATGCCCAGGGCAATCGCGGTTTCGCGCAGCGCGATCTCGAAGATGTTTTCGAGATCGAGCGTTTGGGCCAGCGCCAACGAGACACGGTTCAGCAGCGCGAGACGCTGCGCCTGTTCGTTGAGTTCCACCGCGCGTGTGCGTGTTTCTTCGAACAACTGCGCGTTATACAGCGCGACCGCCGCCTGGTTAGCAAAGGTGAGCGCCAACTGCTCGTGCAGTTCGTTGTAGTGGTTCGGCTCGCGTTTTTCCAGCGCGATCACGCCCACCACCTGCCCGCGACTGATCAGCGGCGCGCCGAGCCAGTTTTTGTAGATCGCGGCGGCCCCATGCGGGAAGCGCGGATCGCCCGCGCTCACGTCGCCGATGTTGATCACCTGCGCGTTTTCCGCCATCTCGCGGAACAGCGGGCTGTAGGGAATTTCGACCGTCAGGCCGACGAGTTCATCCACGCCAATCGCGTCCGGGTCGGCATAACCGCGCGCAGCGGCGATCACCAGTTTTTCTTCGTTCGCCACGCGCAGCCACAGCGCCACGCCATCGAACGCAATCACGCGGTCCAGCGCGTCCAGAACCAGACTGATCACCTGGTCGGGTTCCAGCGTGGCGGTGATCTGCCCGGAAACCTCGGTCAGCGCCGCCATCTGGATCGCGCGGTCTTGCAGGTCGGCTTCCAACTGCGCGCGCTCGGTCACGTCTTCCAGCAGCAGCACGATACCCGTCACCTGCCGGCCTTCGCGCATCGGGTACACGTAGTAGTTGCGGATCGAGGGTTTGCCGGCTTCGTCGCGGCGCTCGACCTCATACTGCACCTGCGGCTCGCCAATGGTCAGGACGATGGCAATCGGTTCGCGCAGGAAGTCGGCGTAATCCGGGCGGTAGTCAAACAAGGCTTGCCCCACCGCGTCGTTATTCCACCCGTAGCGCTCCATCATAAAGCGGTTGATGCGGCGCACGAGCAATTCCTGGTCCAGCACGACGATGCCCTGCTGGATCGATTCGACCACCGCCTGGTTAAAGATCGTCAGGCCGAGTGTTTCGTTATACAGGCGCGCCTTTTCAATCGCCAGCGACGTTTGCCCCGCGATAGTCTCGGCCAGTTCGACCTCGGCATCGGTGAACTGGTGCGGCTCGGTCAGGTCGATACCAATCGTGCCGACCACCTCACCGCCAACGACCAGCGGCACGATCATCAGGGAGCGCGTGCCGCGCTCGCGCAGCGTGTCCCAGACCGGCTCAAAAACCGGGTCGCTGAGCACGTCCGCAGAGACGAGCGAACGGTGCGATTCGCGCACGATCTCAATCGAACGGTTGCCGCGCAGCGGGATCAACGCCTGCCCGACGCGCTGCTCGGTGGGGTGCGTGTCCGCGACCATGCGCGCGGTTTCTTCGCCCTCGAACAGCGCCAGCCCGGCAAACTGCGCGTTGAGCGCGTCTTGCAGTTCGGTCAGCACAATGTCGTAAATCTCGCTGGTGTCCAGGGTCGCGGCCAGCCGCGAGGACACCTCGTTGACGCGCGCCATCCGCTGCGCCTGCGCGTCGAGTTCTTCGGCGCGGACCTGCGCCTCGGTGAAAAGGCGGCCTTTTTCAATGGCGACCGCCGCCTGGTTCGCTGCCGTCATCGCCAGGTCGATCTCGGCTTCGCTGAACTGGCGCGGGTAGGACGAATCCAGGCCAATCGTGCCGATCACGCGTTCGCCGAGCACCACCGGCACGATCAGCATGGCTTCGGTATTGCGCGCGGCCTGAATCTCCCACATGGCCTCGAAACGCGGGTCTTCGGGGATATTCTCGCTGATGAACGGGCGGCGCGTCTCAAGCATATATTCGGCAATCGGGTTGCCTTGCAGCGGCACGGACAGGTCAGGCAGCGGGTCGTCCATCGGGTGCGTGCTGAGCATCAGCCGCGAGACTTCGCTGCCGGGCTGGATCAGCATCAGGCCGCCGTAGTCGATATCGAGCGCTTCCTGCATACTTTCCAGCACGATACGGTAAATCTCGTGGGTGTCGAAGGTCGCCGCCAGTTGGCCGGACATGCGGCTGAGCGCGCCGAGCCGGTACGCCTGCGCGTTGAGTTCGCGGGCGCGCTGTTCGGTCTGGGACAGCAGGTTGGCTTTTTCCAGCGCGATAGATACCTGGCTGGCGATGGTTTCGGCCAGTTCGAGTTCCGCCGGGGCGAAATGGTGCGGTTCGGTGAAGTCCAGGCCAATCGTGCCGATCACCTGGTCGGTGACGACCAGCGGCACGATCAGCAGCGAGACGGTCCCGCGCTGGCGCAGCGTATCCCACACGACGCTGAAGCGCTCGTCATTGAGCACGTCTTCCGCAGCCAGCGGTTTGTGCGTTTCGCGCACGTGGGCAATCGACCGGTTCTCGCGCAGATCAATCGTCACCTGCGCTTTTTCAAGATCGCCCGCGCGCGTGCCCTCGACCAGCCGCCCGGTGGTTTCGCTCTCAAAGATCACCAGCCCGCTGTAATTCGCGCCGAGCGCGGCCTGCAATTCGGCCAGCGCGATCCGGTAAATCTCGCGCGGGTCCAGCGACTCGACGAGGCGCGTCGAGATGCGGTTGATCATGGCGAGACGCTGGGCCTGCGCATCCAGCACGGTCGCGCGCTGGCGGGCCTGCTCAAACAGGCGCGCGTTGTCCATCGCCACCGCCGAGAGGTTGGCGAGGCGCTGGATCAGCTCGTTGGATTCCTGGTATCCGAAGGCGTTTTCAAGTTCGCTGCCCAGGTGCATCGCGCCGATCACCTGCCCACCGGCGATCATCGGGACGACCAGCGTACTGCGTTCGCCCTGCGTGTACCACGCTTGCAGGTCGCGCAGCGTTTCGCGGGCGGCGGGTTCGTGCATCAATTGGTATAACTGCAAGGTCCGGGTGGCATAGACCATGCCCATCGCGGTATTTTCACGCGGCAGCGGCTCATCCTGCACGACCGTCACGGTCGAATCGAGCGCGATATCGGCGCGCAGGATATCGAAATGGCGCTTGTCCTCGTCGTACAGCCCGACTGACATGCGCGTGAAGGGCACCATCTGCTGCAAGCCGTGCCCGATGGCCTTGAGCACGTCCGGGGGCCGGGTCGCCGCCGACACCGCCTCCATGACCTCGTTGATGCGCTGTTCCTGTTCGGCGGCGCGCTGGGTTTCCTGGTAAAGCTGGGTGGTTTCAATCGCGGCGGCGGCCTGTGACGCGAACAACTCGAACGGTTGCAGCGAGTCTTCAGTGGGCACACGCCCATCAACCGGCGAGTCCATCGAGATGATGCCGATGATACGCTGCGACTGCTGCCCGACCAGCGGCATATACAGGATATCCTGCGGGTGCCATTGGTCATCATCCACGCGCAGCGGGTCGAGCGGCGTATCCTTCAGCACGTTGGCGCGCACCCAGGGATCGTTATAGCGCAGGTAGTAGCCCGCGCCGAGTTTGCGCTGGTGGAATTCCAGGTCGTTGATCCACGCGCGCCACACCGTGCCCGGTACCACGTCTTCAGAGATCGTCAGCGCCTCGTCACCAGTATAACCGGACTGAATCAGCGCTTCGGGTTCCAGGTGCTCGTCGCGCAGCGTGATCACCACGTGATTCCACCCTGCCCCGCGAATGCCATCGGCGACGACCTGCAAACGTTCGGGTACGTCTTCGGCGGCCTGAATCTGGCTGGCAACGCGGTGCAGTTGGGCCAGCCGGTCGCGTTCGTGGCGCGCGGACTCCGCTTCTTCACGGATGCGCGCGACAAGACGGTAGTTCTCAATCGAGAACGCGGCTTGATTGGCGAAGATTTCCAGCGCCTCAATGGTGTTGATGTCCGGGCGGCGGCCTGAGCGCGGCTCGTCCACGCTCATCATGCCGAGCAAACGCCCGCCCGCGCCGTACAGCGGCACGATCAGCAGGTCTTGCGGGTCCCAGGCGCGCGGGCCTTGCCCCATGCGCTCCGTGACGCTCTGGTAAACGGGCAGTTCGGCGATCAACTCACCGGCCCCTTCAACGGGCAGGAAATAGCTGTTACTGACCCGGTACTGGTCCTGCATCAGGCTGCGGGCCTGGTCCAGCGGGGGCGTGGTCTTTTGCAGTTCTTCGAACACCGCCAGCGTCAGCCCCGCCTGCGCGGTGCGGCGCATCACGCCTTGGCGATCATCCAGCAGGTTGATCAGCACCACGTTGAACCCGACGGTTTCCTGCACACCGTGCGCGACTTCTTCGAGCGTCTCTTCCAGGCTGGCCCCCTGGCGGAACATCTCGCCCAGGTTGAAGATGCGCGCCATCTGGTCGGCACGCTCGCGCAGGCGCTCGTTGAGCAACACCTGGTCGTGGTAGCGGCGCGCATTGCCCAACGCAACCGCCGCCTGGTCGGTGAGCGACACGGCCAGATCGACCGCGCGCTGGTCAAAGGCCCCGGCCTCGCCGCTGTAAAGGTGCAGCGCACCGGAAACCTGCTCGCCGAACATGATCGGCACCACCAGCGCGGACTGCGCAGTTTGCGGCTGCGGATTGAATTCGCTGTTGGCGTAATGCTCGATCAGGATCACGTCGTTACGCAGCACGGCGGCGCGTTCCACCGGGACCAGTTCGCGCAGGGCGCGGCTTTCGCCGAAGCGCCGTTCCACCGCCGGTTCGTCTTCCGCGTCCCATTCCGCGCGGTTCGCCAGCAGAATGATGCTCGCATTCCCGGCGTTGGTTGAGCGCCGCGCCTCGTGGCGGATCACGTCCAGGATGCGGTCGAGTTCGAGCGTCTGTACCAGTTCGTGGCTGACGCGCGTCAGCGCGTTGAGTTCTTCGATGCGGCGGCGCAGGGCCTCGTCGGTAGTTTCGTACAACCGCACGCGGTCGAACATCGCCGAAACCTGCGTGGCGATGGCTTGCAGCAGTTCCACGTCCGTATCGCCAAAATCGCCGTTCAGCTTGTTGGCGATGGTCAGTTCACCAATGGCGCGGTCCTGTATCACGAGCGGCACTTGCAGCCAGCTACGCAGGCCCAGGCGTTCGATCAACGGCAGGTATTCCGGCAGGATGTGCTCGTCGCCGCGCAGATTGTTACTGAGCATCGGGCGGCGGGTCGCCATCACGCTGTTCTCGAACCCCTCGGCGTAGGTGTCCAGCCGGTAGGTGCGGGCTTCGTCATCCTGATGATCCGCGCCCCACAGGTAGCGCGGCTCGATCACCAACTGCCCGCTGTCCTCGTCGAACAACCCGATTATCACGCGCCCGGCTTCGAGCAGGTTGGCAACGGTGATCAGCAGCCGTTCGATGATCTCGTCATCGATCACGGCGGTGGCGACCATCTCGGTAATCACGCGCAGCCCTTCGGCCTCGTGGGTGCGGCGCTGCATCTCGCGGTACAGGCGCGCGTTGTCGATCAGGACGGCGGCCTGCCCCGCAAAGATCGAGAGTACGCGCGCATCATCCGGCGTGAAGTCCGCGCCGTTGGTCTTGTTCGCCGCCTGGATAATGCCCAGTCGCGTGCCGCCCACGCGCAGGGTCGCTATGGCGGTCTTGGTGATGCCCATCTGCGGGGCCAGCACCGCCAGGTCGGTATCCCCCGCCAGCGGGTCGCGGCGGATGTTGTTGGAGAACCACGTATCGCGCTGCTGCCACAGCCGCGCAACCGGGCTGTTGGGCTGCGAGGGAAGCTGGTAATAGCGCACGCTTTCGGGGTCGTCCAGCCCGTAGAAGGGGTCCTGACTGACAAGTACCTGTTCCTGCGGGTCAAAGAGCATAATCCCGCAGATCGTCACATCCATCAGTTCGGCGATACGCTGCGTCACCTGGTCGTAGAGGTCGGTGGGGCTGCGTAACACACCCATCGCCTGCGCGATCTGCTGCAAACCGCCTAGTTCGCGGCTGCGGCGCTGTTCGTCGGCGTACAGGCGTGCGTTTTCGGCAACGACTGCCGCCTGTGACGCATAGACCATCAGGCGGCGCATATCTTCCGGCGCGAAGCCTTCCTGGTCGTGGTGGTTCATGGACAGCAGCAGGCCAATGCGCCGCGCCCCGACGATCATCGGGGCCAGCGCCATATTGTTCACCGAGATCGCGGAGCGCAGGTCGTCCAGGCCCATCGCCATGATCATGGGCGAATCGGGATCGTTGGTGAACCACCAGGGTTGATGATGCCAGATGTTGTACAGTTCAGTATCGGGAACCACCGCGAGTTGATAGTCACGCACGAGCGTATCCGGCGCGCCGTAAAACGGTGGCTGGCTGCGGAAAACGCGCTCGGATTCGTCAAACAGCAGCACACCGCAGATATCGACGTGCATCAGCGCAGCGATGCGCTGGGTGAGCTGCCCGTACAGCTCCGAAGTTTCCCCTAACTGGCTCATCGCCTCGGAGATCTGCTGCAAGCCGTCCAGCTCGGCGACGCGCGTCGTCTGTTCTTCGTAGAGCTGCGCCGCCTGCAAGGATGACGCGATCTGGCCTGAGACGGCCTGCAAAAGCATCACGTCACGCTGCGAGAACGCGCCGCGCTGCGTGTGGGTCAGTTCCAGCGTGCCGATAAAGCGTTCGTTGACGATCAGCGGCACACCGAGATAGCTCTGATAATCACCTGCAAACTGCTTGGGCGCGATATCCGTGCGCCCGCCGACGTTGTTGATCAGCAGCGGTTGGCGGTACATGGCGATCCAGCCAGAGTACCCCTCGCCCAGCCGGTACGAGATACCGGCGATATCTTCGGGCGGGATCAGGCGGCCCGTCTGCGTGCGGATCAGATTGCGCGCGACCGGGCGCAGTGTCTCGGTTTCCGGCGACCACAGCGTGACCTCTGCCGCGTCGAACTTCACCGCCGGTTCCACCGCACGAATGATCGCCTCAACGGTCGCGTTAAGGTTCATATCCTTGCCGGAGGCTTCGCTGATCTCGGTGATGATCGCCAGCGCGCGCAGCGGGTCGTAGTCGGTATAGGTCATCACCGCGTCGGCGTGCAGTTCACGCATGACCACGATGGTACGCTGGCCCTCGGCGGTGGGGATGACGTGCGACACAGCTTCGATCTGGCGCTGTCCCAGGCGGAACGCGGCCTGCCCGGTCCCGGCGAGCAGGTCGTGCAGAGCGTCGGCGGGGTGGACGCGCTGCGCCATCAACGACAGGTTGGGCGCGCCGCCGTCGATGCCGAACCACTGGCGCGCGGGTTCGTTGACGTACACGATCCGCCCGCGTCCCTCGGCGATCAGCACGGCTTCGTCGCTTTCGCGCAGGTTCAGCGGCACGACCGGGCGCGGTGGTGCGCCCTGATCCACACTGCCGCCCCGCTGCATCTGTCGCACCAGGGCGTAAAGCCAGGCAGCAAACACCAGGCCCGTGAGTATGAGGAAGACTTCAATCATAGCGATCTATTTAATCCAGCTAACGGGCCGAACATGCACGTCACCATCAATACCATCAATGTGCGCACGGCTGAACGGTCCCGGCCTCACCAGTTGGTATCAACCGACGGTTCGTCGGCGGAAATCCCTTTGCGGCGGCTTTCGGCGGCCAGTTCGGTGATCTCACGAATGTCGGCGAACTGCCGTGTCGCGTTAGATACCGCCCCAATCGCCAGGGTCATCAGCGAGACTTTGTCCTCGTCCTGCATCATATAACCCCGGTCGCGGTCGATGAAGGTGTAATGATGCTGCACCTCATCGGTAAAGCGGTTCTTCATGCGTTCGATCAGGTCGTCGGCGCGGTTGGAATAGGTCACGATCACAAAGTTATCGCTGCCCGCGTGCCCGACAAAATCATTAGGCGTGCCGAGTTCGTCCAGCACCTCGCCCATCATCAGGGCGATGAAGCGCAGCACGTCATTACCGGCCACGAAGCCGTAGACCTCTTTGAACGGGTCGAAGTTCACCAGCTTGACATCGAGATAGGTCCAGACCTTGTCCTCGCGCATCAACTCACGCAGTTTTTCCTCGATCAACGAACTGCTGGGCAGGCCGCTGTTGGGATCGGTATAGTTGTCGCGTTCGGCGCGGTCGATCTGGTTCTTGACGCGCAGCTTGAGTTCCTCGATATCGAAGGGCTTGGTGATGTAGTCGTCCGCGCCTAGTTCAAGCCCTTGAATCTTGTCGCTGCGCTCGTCTTTCTGCGTCAGGAAGATGATCGGGATATGGCTGGTGCGCGTGGTGGAACGCAGTTCGCGGCACACGTCATAACCGTTCATATCCGGCAGCATGATGTCCAGCACAATCAGTTGTGGTAGCTGCTTGCGCGTCAGCGTCAGCGCATCACCGCCGCGCGGCGCAACCTGCACGTCATATCCCTGCCCGCTGAAATAAATGCGCAGCATGTTGGAGATATCAAAATCGTCCTCAACAACCAGAATTCTGCCCTTACCCATAGAACCCTCCGCGAAATAGCGGGCATCGCCACCAAAATCATAACGAATCGAGTACTTACCACCGGGCGCGTTTAGCGTCCAGCACGCAGCAGCGCCCTTGATCAACCGGACTCCAATTACGCCTACTATAACACGGGAACGGCTCGCAGCACCAATAGCGATCTCAGCACTATTTTAATCATCTCTCAACACATCCGCATGATTAGACCGCCGCCAGGCGGCGCTGGCGCTGCGCGGCGTGGGCGCGTTCGCGTACATGCGCGATATGCTCATCGGTGACGGCGCGTTCAAAGCTGCGAAAGCCGCTCAACTTAAACCCGTGCCTATCCGCAATCTCACCGATTTCATATACCTGGTCTATGCTGATATGCTTGCCGACGCTGTAATCGGCGTAGCGACCTTCCAGCGCCAGGGCCATCGTCTCCGCCATGCACGCATACGATTTGCCAGGCGGGAAGCCGAAATTGAAGCCGAAATCGACCGGCCCCGGCACCTCGACCATGCCGCCCTCGATCACCAGCACATCGTCGCGCGCCTCGGCGACGCGGTGCGACACGTCACGCGGGCGGGCCACGTCGCACACCACCGCGCCGGGCCGCAGGTGCTGCGGCTCGATCACGGCATGAACGGCGCTGGTCACGGTCAGGATCAGGTCCGCGTCGTCGATCGCGCGGATATCGGTGCCGGT
>CAZMNL010000007.1:0-23123 GCA_964567525.1 uncultured Anaerolineaceae bacterium | reverse complement strand
CTCTCTAGCTTTGCTGGAGAGGGGGGCCAGGGGGGTGAGGCCGTTTTACCAGCACACAAAACATTTTGAAGCGATTGCCCTTCAAACCCACCGAATCGCACTCGCCGAATCGCCCCGGCTGCGGTATAATGTAGAACTTTCGTTCGCTGCCCAACCGGAAGGGAGCGCGTATGCCATCCTTTGAACTCGTCTCGGATTACCAGCCCACCGGAGATCAACCGCAAGCTATCACCCAACTGACGCAAGGCATCGACAACAGCCTGAAGTTCCAGACCTTGCTGGGCGCAACCGGTACGGGCAAAACGTACACGGTTGCCAACGTGATCGCACAGGCGCAGCGCCCTACCCTGATCCTGGCGCATAACAAAACGCTCGCCGCGCAGTTGTTCTCGGAGTTCAAGGAGTATTTCCCGCGCAACGCGGTCGAATACTTCGTCAGCTACTACGACTACTACCAGCCGGAAGCCTACGTCCCGCGCAGCGACCTGTACATCGAAAAAGAAACACAGATCAACGAAGAAATCGACCGCCTGCGGCTCGCGGCGACGGCGTCCCTGCTCACACGCCGCGACGTGCTGATCGTCGCGTCCGTCTCCTGCATCTACGGCCTGGGCAACCCGTCCGCATGGGGCCAGGCCGTGCTCGAACTGCACAAAGGGGCAGAACACCGCCGTGACCTGATTCTGCGGCATCTCGTTGGCATTCAGTACGGGCGCAACGACCTGGAACTGCGCCCCGGCACGTTCCGCGTGCGCGGCGACACGCTGGAAGTCATGCCCGCCTACAGCACCAGCGCGTACCGCGTGGCAATGTTTGGCGATGAGATCGAAGAACTGGTCGAGTTCGACACGCTGACCGGCGAGATACTGGACCATCACGACACGGTAAAAGTCTTCCCGGCCAAGCAGTTTATCGCGCAGGACGACCTGATGAAGCAGGCACTTTTTGATATCGAGTACGAACTGGAACAACGCGCCGCCCTGCTGCAAAAGGAAAATCGCCTGTTAGAAGCCCAGCGCATCGAGCAGCGCACGCGCTACGACCTGGAGATGATGCGCGAAATCGGGTATTGCAGCGGTATCGAAAACTACTCGCGTCACCTGGATCAGCGCCCGGCGGGCAGCCCGCCCTGGACCCTGATCGACTACTTCCCGCAGGATTTCCTAATGGTGATCGACGAATCGCACATGACGCTGCCGCAGGTGCGCGGCATGTTCGGCGGCGACCGCTCGCGCAAAGAGACGCTGGTCGAGTACGGTTTCCGGCTGCCCAGCGCGTTGGACAACCGCCCGCTGAACTTCGAGGAGTTCGAGGAGCGCATCGGACAAACGATCTTCATGAGCGCGACCCCCGGCCCCTACGAGGCCGAACACACGCAGCAGGTCGTGCAGCAGATCATCCGGCCCACCGGCATCGTCGATCCCAGCATCGATATCCGCCCCACTGCCGGACAGATCGACGATCTGCTTGCCGAGATCAACCGCCGGGTACAGACCGGCGAACGCGCGCTGGTCACGACGCTGACAAAGCGCATGGCCGAAGACCTCGCCGACTACCTGCTGGAAATGGGCATCCGTGTGCATTACCTGCACTCGGAGATCGACACGATGGAGCGCGTCGAGATTCTGCGCGACCTGCGCCTGGGCGTGTACGATGTAGTTGTGGGGATCAACCTGCTCCGCGAGGGCCTGGACCTGCCCGAAGTCTCGCTGGTCGCCATCCTGGACGCGGATAAACAGGGGTTCCTGCGCTCCGAGCAGGCGCTGATCCAGAATATCGGGCGCGCGGCTCGCCATGTCAACGGCCATGTGATCATGTACGCGGACAAAGTGACGGACGCTATGCGGGGCGCCATTGACGAAACCGACCGCCGCCGCGCGATCCAGATCGCGCACAATGAGGAACACGGCATCGAACCCGCGAGCATCATCAAAGAGATACGCGACATCACCACGCGCGTCAAGGAAGCCATTGAAGCGCCCGCCGGTGAATCGCCCTCGACCTCGCCCGCCGACCTGCCCAAGCCGGAGCTGCAAAAGCTGATCGACTCGATTGAAGCCGAGATGAAAGCAGCCGCCAGAGCGCTAGAATTCGAAAAGGCAGCCGTGCTGCGCGATCAACTGCTGGAACTGCGTCAGATCATGGCGCTGAAAGGCAGCGAGCTGCGCGACCCCTCGCTGGGCCTCGTCGATAACGCCAGCCGCCCACGCCGGTCGAGATCGTAGCTCGCTCACTTTTCACGCGCATTGCATAGGCGGCCTGCGGGTCGCCTGTGTATTTCTGCGCCAATCAACCAATTACACCTTAACAGGCAGGCTTGGCTATAATATGATTAACGTTCAGTACGGGTAGCCATTGAGCAGTGTAAACTTATGTTCATCACACGCGACATGCGCGAGCGGCTCGAAGCCGATCACCTCGCGCCATATGCCTTAAAAAGCGCCGAGAGTCAGGGCCGCGCCTATCCGGACCCGGAAGATGATTACCGCACCGCGTTTCAGCGCGACCGGGACCGCATCCTGCATACGACGGCCTTCCGGCGGCTGGAATACAAAACCCAGGTCTTCGTCAACTACGAGGGGGATTACTACCGCACGCGACTCACCCACACACTGGAAGTCGCGCAGATCGGGCGCAGCTTCGCCTGGGCATTGGGCGCGAACGAAGACCTGGTTGAGGCGATCTGCCTGGTCCACGATATCGGGCATTCACCGTTCGGGCATTCCGGCGAGGCCATTCTCAACACCCTGATGGCCGAACACGGCGGTTTTGACCACAACAAGCAAACACTGCGGATTGTCACCAAGCTGGAACACCGCTATCCCGATTGGCCGGGCCTGAACCTGACCCACGAACTGCGCGAGGGCATCGTCAAACACGAGAGCGAGTATGATCTCAGCGATGTTTCCGCCGGGGGTTTCAATACCGAACTGCGCGCAAGCATCGAAGCTCAGATCGCCAATGTAGCCGACGAACTGGCTTATAACGCCCACGACCTGGACGACGGGCTGCGCTCCGGGCTGATTGAGCCGGAACAACTGGACGCGCTCGAAATCTGGCAAATGCTGCGCGACAGCATCGGCTGGCACGATGATAAGCTCACTGAACAAATCCGCCACCGCATGATCCGGCGCATGTTAGGTATCGAAATCAACGACGTGATCGAAGCCACCGGCGCGCTGTTGGCCCAACATGACCTGCCCACGTCCCAGGCGCTGCAACAACTGCCGCACAATGTCGTCGTGCATTCTGAACCTATGCAGCAGCGCAACCGGGAACTAAAAAAGTTCCTGTTTAACCAGATGTACCGGCATCACCGCGTGGTACGCATGGCGAAAAAAGCCGAGCATATCATCTCCCAGATTTTTGAGACGTATATCAACGAACCCGGACAACTGCCGCCCACCGTCCAGCAGGCCATCGACCAACGTGGACTCCACCGGGCTGTGACCGATTACATCGCCGGGATGACAGACCGCTACGCCATGACAGAATGGCAGCGCCTTTTTGACCCCTTCACCCACACTTGATTGAGTTTCGCTACCATTAATCTGTTACATAGATTCGACGGACTCGTTACAGAGCTTCGCAAACGAGAGGATTATCATTATGTCTGAGGAAAAATATCTCACTTCGGCAGGTGCAGAAGACCTGCGCCGCGAACTGAATGAACTGGTCAACGTCAAACGTCCGGCACTCGCCGAGGCGCTTAAGGAGGCGATCAGCCAGGGGGATTTGTCAGAAAATGCGGACTATCATGACGCGAAAGAACAACAGGCGTTTCTAGAAGGCCGCATCCTGTATCTCGAAAATCTGCTGCACAATGCTATCATTATTGATGACGATGAAACCAATAAGCCGATCAGCAACGTGCAGATCGGCAGTACCGTCACGATTGTCTGGGAAGGCGAAACCGAAGAGGAAACCTACCGCATTGTAGGGGCCGCAGAAGCCGACCCGCGTAATGGCAAAATCTCGCACGAAAGCCCGATGGGATCGGCGCTGCTGGGGCATGAAGTGGGCGATGATGTCAGGTTGCAGACGCCGGGCGGTTTCCGTTCGGTGACGATCAAGCAAATCGAACGCTGAACAATACGGTTTTGGAATTTAAAAAGGGACCTGCCGGGTTGCAGGCCCCTTTTTGTTGGTTTCGATCACAGCCTAATAATTGAGCAGTTCCTCGGTATCACCGTAGGCGGAGGATGCTTCCGGCGGTTGGGCAGGTTTAGCAGCGCCGTCCCCCCCCTCTTTGGGCCATGCCGCGATCTCGACAATCAGGCGTTCGAAGAAGCTGTTCGGAGGCAGCGCGCCCTCGCCATACTGCAAATCCATAATCTTGACCTGCAAACGCAGGGTTTGGGTTTCCAGCAGTACCAGGCCGCCGGGCTTCACCATCACCGCCTCACCTTTGGATGCCAGCTTGGTACGCAGCGCCTCATCGTTATAGGCGTGTTCGGACATCAGCACCTTGGTGATCGTCAGGATATCGTTCTTGTCGAACAGCCAGACCTCGGTCGCCGTCACTTTCTTCGGATCGCCCACACCAATCGTTTCTGAAATACCCGAACCACACTCGCCGAGAAACTCACCGGCTTCGGTTTCGATGCTGAACGAGTCGTCATACAAATCATTGCCCAGAATATACGTGGAGGTATGGCGCACAATCGGCTCGGCCTGCCCCAGTGCGGCAAAATCGGACGCCTGCGCCTTAACCGCATCCGCTGCCTGCCGCTGAGACGAGATCGAAACCCCGCCTGCCCCGGCTGCGCCCGCTGTACCGGGACGCTTCTTAGCCCATTTGCCGACCGGCACAGCCCAGTAGAACGTGAACACCAGTGCCAGGATCAAACCAATAAGTGCCGTCCCAAAAACACAGGCCAACGGCCCAAGAATGCCGCCCAGGAAACCCGCTTCGATCTTATCCGCTTGCGTGTTCGCCGCAGACCGGTTTTCCTGCGCCACAATCAACAGCGCTTCAAGCTGCCCTTGCAGCGGCGTCCCCTGATTTTCCTGGATCAACGTGTTGATCATGCCAGGGGTAACACCGCCATCCACAATTTTGCGCGCGGCTTCCTGTGCGTCGTTTTTCTCAGCGTATTCAACCGCCGTCATCTTGATCCACTGGTCTTTATACCCATCGGCAAGGTGAACCGGCTCAGCATCACGGAACTCGACTGGTGCGCCCTGATATGCCCATATAAGGCCGATGATCAACCCTAAAAGCACCAGCCCTAAGCGCGTCAAAGCGGGCGCTAGTGCGCTGAACGCAGCCTTCCCGATGATATTAATTTGTCCGACAAGGCGATCGATCATGAGGTCCAGCCTTTCCTTTCAAGCTGCCACACGATGTGGTAGCGTTACGGTCCTGCTTCGCTGTCAAGCATTGTACATGAACATACCAAGCAAGACAAATCAGTTTTGCACACAGTGATAAAGATACTGCTGTGCGCTAAACAACACAAGCTGCTCACGACCGTATGAGCAGCTTGTCCGTTGTAAAAATGCAGCATTCGCTGTCCGGCTTAGCCCTTCACGGCCCCTGCCGTCAAGCCTTCGATAATGCGGCGCTGGAAGATCAGCACCAACACCAGCAGCGGGACCGTCACAACGACCGCGCCCGCGATACGATCCGCAATCGGCAGTTCGAAGCTGTAACCGCTGAAATTGGCAATCGCCACCGGGACCGTTTGCGATTTCGGGCTGACCAGCGTGAATGTCAGCGCGAACAGGTACTCATTCCAGGCCGAGATGAAAGCCAACAGGCCGGTTGTCACCAGCGCGGGAGCCGTCAAGGGAACCAGGATGCGCCAGAAGGTCTGGAATGGCGAAGCGCCATCCACCAGCGCGGCCTGTTCAATTTCCGCCGGTAGTCCCTGGAAGAACGATGTCAGCACCCACACGGTAAAGGGCAGCGTGAAGATCGGATAGCTGAACATCAGCGCGGCAGTAGAGCCGTAGATATCCAGGTCATTCACGATGGAGAACAACCCCGACAGAATAGAAATCTGCGGGAACATCGTCATTGCCAGCACCAGGTACAGGATCACCATACGCCCCTTGAACTGCACCCGTCCCAGCGCGTATGCCGCAAACGAGCCGACAACCAACGCAAACAACACGCTGACCGTAGACACCAGGGACGAATTTAACAGGGTGCGCATGAAGGCTTCATCGCCGAACAAGTTCTGGAAATTGGTCAGGCTGAGTTGTTCCGGAACATAACGCGCCTGGATCAACACCTGTGAATTGGTACGGAAAGAGATGCTGATCGCGTAGTAGAACGGAGCCATGGTGTAGATAACAATCACGATCACGATCAGCCAGAACAAAAGCCGTCGTGCCAGCAATAACGAGTTGGTGATTATATGCTGTCTCTCGTTCATTCTTGTTCAATCCCAATGAACCTGACATATACGACGGTGAAAACCAGGATGAGCACGAAAATCAGCACGCCAACGGCAGATGCATACCCGTCAGCCCGGCTTTGCACAAGCTGGTAGTAGTTGTACGAGGCCATCGAGGGACGCTTGGTATCCAGCAAAACCTGGAACACGTCAAACGCTCGCAGGGCATCCAGTGTGCGGAACACCAGAGCTACCGCGATGGTCGGGCGCAGCAGTGGCAGCGTGATGTTGAAGAACTGGCGAACCTTCGATGCCCCATCAACCGCCGCCGCTTCGTACACATCCGACGGGATCGTTTGCAGCCCGGCCAGCAGCAGCAGCGCCATAAATGGAGCCGTCTTCCACACATCCACCGCGATGATGGAATTCATCCAGGGACCAGACACAGCAAACCACTGCTGCGGCTGATCCAGCAAGCCTATATCCATCAACAGCTTGTTGAAAACCCCAGTCTGGTCGCCGCGCAGGATCGTCTGCCACAGCACCGCCGCGACAACGGTCGGAATCGCCCAGGGAACCAGCATCGCCGTGCGCATCAAACCTCGTCCAGGGAAGTTTGAATGAACCACCAGGGCAATGATCATACCTAGAACCAACTCCAGCACGACCGAGACAAACGTGAAATGCAGCGTGTTACCGGTCGCCACCAGGAAGTCCGGGTCTTTACCCAAAAGACGCAGCCCGCGATCCGCCCCCGGCAGCTTGTAGGTCGCTGCCTCGCGGTAGCGCACATATTTCTGGCGCTCTTCCGAGGTCATTTCGCGTAGTTTCTGGGCTTCATCGGCTTCAACATCCGAACGTTCCCAGACGAAGGTTTTACCGTCAGAAGTGCGGCTGCATTCGTCCACATCGTCCTTCTGGCATTCAACCGTCGTGATTTTAAAGCTGACCAGCTTTTCGTAGTTTTGCAGCCCGACATACCGTGGGGGCCGGTGAGTGCCGAATTCTTTGTCAGTCAGACTGGTGATAAACGTCTGCTCCAACGGACGCGCAGCAATCAGCGCCAGCACAATCACCGTAGGAACCAGCAGGGTCCAGGCAAAGCGTGTATTGCGCGAACCAAGCGCCTCGTCGCCACCAAAGAGTTCAACCTCCACCGAGGTCAACCAGCGGTAACAGATCATCAGCGGGATAACAGCGAACAAGTACGGGATAGCACTACTGAAGGCCCTGCCAAAATCAAAGGGGTCGTCAGTGACCAGCCCCCCTTTACCACGTACCCAGAACGCCCAAATTCCCACGATAATTAAGCCGATGGACATCCACAAGAAGGCCACCATCGCCCAACGCGCCGCAACGACATCGAACTGGCGCAGGCGTGTGCCCATGCGGATCAGCCCCAGGCCCAATGCAATCGTGAGCAGCGGGATGACAAACCCAAAGTTTTGCAGGAAAGCGAGCGTCGTTGAAGGGGCCACATCCTTGAGCACAGTACGTGTCAGTACGGTCTGTGTACCATCCTCTTCGACGCGGATAAACTCAATAGGAATCTGGAAATCATCATCTGCACGAGGAAGCTCTTCTTCGGCGAGCAGTTCCCGCACCTCTTGAACCGACATCTGAGGCACGATGTCCACATCGTTGACTTTCGTCAACCGGTCGCCGCGTCGCACACCAGCATTAACCGCCTGCCCCCCCGGAATCGGTCGCAGCTCAAAATACGGGGCCGGTACAAATCTGACCGTAAGCCCCGCATCACCATCCGGCCCGAACAACCCTTCAAAATCCTCAATGGGCACCGCGAGCGTCATGGTCGATGAGCCGCGCAGAACGATTACCTCGATGGATTCGGCATCTTCACCGGCATTTGCCAGGGCGTTTTGATAAACGTCCTGCAAATCAGCTTCCGTCATCGCTTCCGCGTCGAGGTCCTGATCACCGATTTTGAGCAGCACATCATGGTCTCGAAAATCGGCTTCCGCTGCAAGACTACCGATGGCTACATCAAGTGAAAAATGATCTTGATCGATGGTAGGTTGTGGCGGAATCTTGACCACTTCCACCCCAACCCCTTCGATTTCAAGCCCCTGTGTCGCATCACGGATATCAGAGTTGGTAGCAACCGAGTAAAACAGATAAGCAAACGCCGCCAGACCAATAATAATCAGGACACCGCTCACGAGTTCGAGTGCGACCACTTCTTGTAATCCTGGGCGTCTTGTTCCTCTTCCAGGCGGAGCAATAGCCATAATTAACGCCCTCCCCTAAAAGCGTCTATTTAAAATACCTAAAAATGATTAAAACTAGGGGCAGAGTACTCTGCCCCTAGTTTTTTCTAGTGTTTTAGCGCTTTAGCAGCGCGTTACGGTTTAGGGAAAGTCGAAGCCCATGTCGGCGTACTGCAATTCGAGTTCTTCGACCGCAGAGGCCGCGCTAACCTCACCGTTCAGGATCGAGGAGACCGTGGTGTAGTATAGCTCAGAGACATCGTTGTACTCTTCGCCCGACACCGTGGACGGACGCGCAGTGGCGTTGATGAACACATCGTACAGGCTGCCGAAGAACGGGGTCGCTTCCAGCACATCCGCGTCCTCGTAGAGCGGCATGATCGTCGGGTTGTAGGAACCAACAATCGCGCGGCGCTTCTGCTCTTCGTAACCAGCCAGGTATGCGGCCACGGCTACCGACGCTTCCGGATTGTCAGAGTAACGGGACACGCCCAACTGCCAACCACCCAGGGTCGCGGCGCTCATGCCGGGTTCGGCACCGGGCAGCGGCTTCACATCGAACAGACCCGCAATCGGGCTGTCTTCGGACTGGCCCAGCGACCAGGCATACGGCCAGTTGCGCATGAAGGCAGCGTTACCGGCCTGCCACACACCGCGCGCATCTTCTTCCATGTAGCCCAGCACGCCTGGCGGGCTGATGGTGCCAACCCAGCCAGCGGCCATTTCGAAGGCGGCAATCGCTTCGGCGTTGTTCACATCGATCACGCCCTCAGGCGTAATGATGACACCACCACCGCTGGAAGCCTGCCATTCGAGCGCGTCGCAGGTCAAACCTTCATACGCGTTACCCTGCCACACAAAGCCCCAGAAGTCCGCATTACCTTCGGCGCGTTCGCCTTCCTGGATTGCCAGCGCGGCTTCTTCCAGTTCGGTCCAGGTCTCAGGCGCTGCGAAACCGTACTTTTCAAGCAAGTCCGAACGGTAGTACAGCAGGCCCGCATCGGTGAACCAGGGGAGACCCACCAAGCGGCCATCAACCGTATTGTTCTCGACGATGGCGGGGAAGTGGCTGGCAATCGTTTCAGCGTCCAGATATTCGTTCAGGTCAACCAGGTGGGACCCCAGAATACCAGGCCAGATCACGTCGAACTGGTAGACATCAATTTCGCCGCTGCCAGCTTCGAAGAACTGGAGATACTGACCGAGGGTTTCCGTTGCGGAATCCGGGCGAGCAACCAATTCGACCGTCACATTCGGGCAGGCTTCCATAAACATATTCACGCCTTCCAGCGTGATGTCAAATTCCTGGCCAACAGAACCGGCGATCACGACCACGGTTACAGCTTCGTCCGTGCCGCACCATACTTCACCCTCACCATCCTGCGCATTAGCAACCGGCAGAATGCCGATAGCCAGCACAGCAATCAGGGCCAAAACCACGAAACGCTTAAACATGGAACTCTCCTTAGGCTAAAAAATACTTGCACGATTTAAGACTGCCGTCATGTATCTGGTGCCGCCTGTGAACTCCAACAGAAACACCAGAACAATCATGCGATCCAATTAAATTGTATCCGAATCTTTGCAGAGTGCAAATCAAAAACGGTTTGATTCTACGGGAAAACTGAAATTGCAAAACGATTTAGTATCAAACTTTCCAATTCTCAAGTTAGAACCTTTATAGCTGTTGTACATCGGGTCCACGAACGAGTTGTCAATTAGGCTGTGGATAGCATCGAATCACTTCAATGTCCGTTCGCTGCTGGCCTCACCCCCCTTGCCCCTCTCTAGCTTGGCTGGAGAGGGCGCGCGACCTGCGGTCGCGTCAGGGGGATTTAGGGCGTGAGGGGTGAGGCCAGTCGCACTCAGCACATCTCCGTCAGGTTGTTCGTGGACCCTTGTACATCCTAGATGTTGCAGCACGGCATAAGCTACCGTAAAATCACAATCAGTATTTCCTCTGGGGGCGTTGGAGGCAATAATCATATGGTAAGCCATGTTCAACGTAATCAATTCTATTACAAGTCGATCTTAATGCTAAGCTTAGTGATCGGCCTGTGCAGCCCGATGCTGTTCGCAGGCAAGGCCCAGGCATATCCCCCTGCTCAAGATACCTTGCCCACGCTGGTCTACGGGCAGACGGTCAATGGGCGTATCGACGATTCCCAGCCGAGTATGTTCTTCAGTTTTGACGCGGCACAAGAAGACGTGATCACGATTGCAATGGTGGTTACAGCGGGCGATCTCGATCCGTTTATCGTGCTCAACACCCCGGACCGCATCCCAATGGCAACCGATGATAACAGCGGCGGAGGCCTCAACGCCCGCCTGACCTTTGTGATTCCAACGTCCGGGCGCTATATCATCCAGGCCACCCATGCGGGCGGCGTGCCACCTGTGGGCGGCGGCGACTTCAGCCTGAACCTGACAGCAGCCGTCGATGATGGCGTGCCCCCCGGCGCAACCGAGCCATCAACACCTGAAACCACGACAACCACCCCCCAGGACAGCAGCACGCGGTTAGTCAAGTTGATCCCCGGTGCGACAATTACCGGTACGCTGTCGCGTCAGACTGCGCTGCATTTCTACTGGTTTGACGCGCTTCAAGGGGACCTCATCACCCTCACCCCTCAGAATACCAGCGCATTTCAGCCGTTGATCGTCTTATATGACGCCGGATTTGATGAAACTGCCCGCGCGGAAGCAGGCGAACCACTGCGCACCACGATCCCGCAAAGCGGCATTTACTTCGCGGCGGCGTCGCTGCCCGATCCCGCCAGTCCCGGCGGTGACTATGGGTTCAGCGTGGATTATCTGCCTAACCCGGCCACCAGTGAAAACTTTATCGATATCATTTACGGCGAAAATCAGGGCGGAAATCTTAATGACACCCTACCGGCTGTGACCTATCGTTTCCGGGGCAGCGCGGGGGATACCATCACCATTGTCATGAACCGCACCGGCGGCGACCTGAACAGTTATCTCTATTTGTTGGACAGCGCCGGAGAACTGCTTTTCGAAGACAACGACAGCGGCGGCGAAAACGGTAACGCCCGGATCACTTACACGCTGCCCGCCGACGGTGTCTATGTAATTGTGGCTTCCCGCCTGGGACAGACTCAGGGCACTACCAGCGGTAGTTATCTGCTCGACCTGCAATCCGACACCGCCGCACCGATTGTCGAAGATACACCCGTTCCCGTTTTGCCTTCGGAATATGCCAACTTGCCGGAGATCGCTTACGGCGAAACGGTAGAAGGTGAGATTTCCAACGCGCAGTTTGTAGACTTCTACGTTTTTACAGGGCAAGCGGGGGATGCCATCACGATTGAGATGATCAGCCCGACCATTGAAGAATCGCCACAAGGACTCGATCCGCTGCTCATCTTGCTGGACAGCGCGCGAATTCCCCTGGCCGAAAACGACGATATCGAAGAGGGCGTCATTCGCAACGCGCGCATCACCTTTACGCTGCCCCAAACGGATTACTACGCCATCGTAGCGACACGCTTCGAACAAGATGCCGGAACTACCAGCGGCCCCTATACCCTGACTCTCAGCGGGCCGGGCGCAGAAGCTACCACCACGAGTACCGATCCGACCGCTACCCTGCTTGAACGCCTGTCACCGCCGGCGCTGAACCCTGGCACGCCGCAGCAGGATACGCTCGACTCCGGTGCAGCGCTGTATACCTTCAACGCCACCGCTGATGACACAATTGATCTCACCGTAACCGCCGATGAGGGCATCGATACTATCCTGGTGCTGGCAAATGAGAACCTGAGCGAAGTCGCATCCAGCGGGACCGGGTCGCTCACCGGTATCACGATCCCGAAAACAGGACCGTATCTTGTCATGGTCGCGCCGCGATTCGGCCCGGCCTCACCGCCAGCCGGGGGATATATCCTGGCACTGACTCAAGGGGGGGAAACGCCCGCCATCACGCCGGAAAACCAGGGACCACAGGCACTCACATACGGCGATACCGTGACCGGTGTGATCGACGACTCAGCGGTCAGCCGGATTTACACCTTCACGGGAAGCGCCGACAACCGCATTCAGATCACGATGGAAGCGACGGCAGGATCACAGCTTGACAGCTACCTGGAACTGCGGGATGCCAACGGTGAAGTCGTGGACGCCAACGACGACATCAACCCCGGTATCATCCGTGATTCGCGTATTGTGACTGTCCTGCCAGTCACCGGGACCTATACGATCATCGCGTCTCGCTATGTCGGGCCAGATGCCCCGGTCACATCCGGCAACTACCGTCTGACATTGGAACTGCTGGCCGAAAACGTGGTCATCGGCATCAGCCCCGACACCGTTCCCATGCGCTACGGGCAAACCGAAGTCGGTGAGATCAACGACAATCAATATGTGTGGTTCTTCGTGTTCGACGGAACCGCGGGCGATATCGTGACCATTGAAGTCGATCATCTGAGCGGTAACCTGGACTCGGTCATGCACCTGTACCGTTCCGAAGGCGATAGCTGGGTTGAAATGGCGAGCAACGACGACAGCCCCACTGGCGGAACCTATGCGCCCTTGCTCAGCGATATCACACTGCCGCAAACGGGTAAATATCTGGTTGCGGTTAGCCGTTACGGAATGGAGCGCGAAGCTACCTCTGGGACGTTCGCCATCACAATCACAAATACGCCGTAGGCGGGTGATCTTGCCGTGATACACCGAATAACGTCTTTTCGTATAGCACACGCCCTCGCGTATCTCTGGATGGTTAGCGCCCTGATCGCCGGGGGATTACTTCTGGCAATTCCCCGCACGGGCTATGCAGATGTAGGACAACAAGGGGGCGGAACGCTCAATTTTGGAGAGAAAGTCACCGATACACTGGATGACGATTCCTTCCGGCAAATCTACGCCTTTGACGGGCGCGAAAATGAAGTTGTCGCCATCATTATGATGCGCGTTTCTGGCGATCTCGATCCTTACCTGCTGCTCACCAACGAAAGCGGCGATATCCTCGCGATCAGCGACGATGACGGTCAGAGCATCAACGCCGAAATTCCCTTCAAACGTCTGCCCGCCGATGGGCGCTACTTCGTCATCGCTGCTCGTTTCGGGCAGGAACACGGCACCACCACCGGAGAATTTAGTTTACAGTTAGATCGCGTCGGCTCTGGGGCCAACGAAAATACCGTCTTCGAATATGGCGACAGCCTCATCGGGCGTATCACCTCAGAAAATCCCGTCGTGTTTTACTTTTTACGCGCCCGGCGGGGAGACGTAATCAACATCAAAATGCGGCGCACATCTGGCGATCTCGACCCTCAGCTTGAATTTGCCACCGCCGAAGGCATCGTACTCGTCTCGAATGATGATGATCCGGACGCTGAGGGGACGCTAGACGCGGGCATCAACAACTATACGATCTATGAAAGCGGCATCTACCTGGTGATCGCCACACGTTTTGGGCGTGAAGCCGGCAGTACTGAAGGCAGCTACGTGCTGTCTGTTACGCAGACACCGCCGGAAATGCTCGGCACGACCCCGCAAAATGCCCGGCTGCTGGACTATGGGACGGCGCTCTCCGGCACGCTGGATGACGAAATCGCGCAGCGCTACTTCCAATTTCAGGCACGGCGCGGCGATGTGATCACGGCCACCGCATCTACTACGTCCGGCAATCTGGACACAACAATCACGCTGGCAGATGGCACATTGATGACACTCACCACGGATGACATCGGCAGCAACAACCGAGACACGCGCATTGCCGCGTTCACAATTCCCGCCGGGGGAACTTACTACCTGGTGGTTTCACGCAGCAGTGAAACCGCCAGACTACCAGACGGTGAATTTGTCCTGGAACTCAACGGGCGACGCGGTGTCGCGGGGGGACGTGCGCTTGAAATCATCTACGGCACGACTGTCAGCGGGCAAATTAACGATCAAACGCCGTTTGAGGAATATGTCTTTTTTGGACAGCAAGGGGATCGGGTGCAGATCGCCATGTCGCGCGCTTCCGGTGACCTGGATTCGCTGATCACGCTGTATGACCGGGATCGCAAACAGATCGCGTTTGACGACGATGGCGGCAGCGGGGAAAAAGACGCCCTGATCGAGAGCTTCACCCTGCTCCGCGATGATATGTACATCCTTGTTGCGTCGCGCTACGAGCGCGAGCGCGGCACGACCTCAGGCGCTTATATCCTGACACTTGATTCCCTGAACTGACGCAACTTATCCGGCAAACTGTGTAGGTCTCTGCATACGGGCAAAAGGTAAACACGTTGGAAACTGAGTCCGCACATCTTGATCCACAACACCCGACGCCAGGCGTACCCTTTTGGCGCACACTGTTCTACTCGATGGCAAATGCAGCCAGCTTGCTCACCTACTGGACCTTTAACAACTTCATCCAATATTTTTATATCGATGTGCGAGGTTTGCCGCCGCACTGGGTCGGGCGCGGCTGGTTCGCGTTCGGCTTCTGGAACGCGGTCAATGACCCGGTTGCGGGCTGGCTCTCGGATCGCACCAGCACGCGCTGGGGACGGCGGCGTTTTTACATTGGCATACTGGCGATCCCCACCGCAATTGCTTTTGCGCTGATCTGGCTGCCACCTTTTGAGAGTTCAAATCCGACCGCGTTAATGGTGTATTTCCTGGTAATCATCAGTATTTACGATATGCTGCAATCGATTATCACGCTGAATCAAGACGCCCTGTTCCCTGAAATGTACGAAAGCACCAGGGATCGCGCCCAGGGAGCCGGAACGCGCCAGATCGTAGGGGTTGTGTTTGGGAACGGGTTAGCCGTCGCGCTGACGCCCGCCGTTTATGGCACGCTCGGTTGGAGCGCGCTGGCGGTCATGTGGGGCACGCTGGCCGCGGTGATGTATCTCGTATCCCTGATCGGTATCCGCGAAGACCCGGCATTCTCGCAGCAGGAACAACCATCCTGGCGTGAGCAAATGCGCATCGTCCTCACCAATCGCTCATTCGTGATCGTGCTGGGCATCAACTTCATGATCCGCTTCATCATCGCCGCCATTGGCGCGATCATGCCCTTCTATGCGAATTATGTTCTGGAGATCAAAGAGACGCAGCTCACGCATCTCTTGATGGCGCTGTTTGTGACAGCGGGTGTTTCAATTGTCGTGTGGCAGGGGGTGGTCAAGCGGTGGGGAACGCGCGGCGCGATGCTGGCCTCAATGAGTCTGGCTGCCGTGTTTGCGCTGCCCCTGCTGTTTACCAGCAGCCTGCTCGCTACCACGCTCGTACTTGCTCTGCTAGGCGCAGCCGTTGGGGGCCTGCTGCTGGGGCCGGATATGCTCTTTGCAGAAGTGATTGATGAGGATTACGCCAACACCGGTCAGCGACGTGAAGGCATGTATCGCGGGATTCTCGGCTTTTTCTTCCGTTTTCCGCCCGCCGTCGCAGGGCTGATCCTGGGCGAAAGCCTGCAACTGGCCGGGTATAACAGCGAGTTGGATGCCGCCACACAACCCGACGCCGTGATCACGTTAATTCGCGCGTTTTCGTCGGTGCTGCCATTGACCGCCCTGGTGATCGGCATCGTGCTGGTATTCCTGTACCCCCTGCATGGCGAATACCTGGATACGATTCAGGAACGAGTCAAGAAACTGCGCGAGGCGGTCAATGCCAACCGGAAACCCCCAGGCATAACACCCTGAGTCATCAATCCAGCGGCAGATCAAAGCGGAGCGCGATGTAAAGCGCTCCGTTTAATTCTTTTGCTACTGTTCGCTGTCAGGCGGTTCGCCCGGCGGTGAATCTTCCTCCGAGTGTGACTCATCATCGGGAGGAACCGGGATACTTGAATACACTGCCGGCAACGACTCGCCGCCGTCGAATTCATCCCGTTTACGTTTCCACCTGGGGCTGGGGTTTTCCGGCACGACCAGTATCAGGACGATGTAGACAATTGCCCCTGGTCCACCCATAAAAGCCAGCGCGACAAACACCAACCGAACTAATGTGGGATCGACATCCAGATATTCAGCAATACCCCCACACACCCCCGCAAACATGCGGTCCTGTGTGGAGCGATACAGTCGTTTTTGATTACTCAAAGCATCACCTCCCGTTTATCCAGCCATCCAACACACTCACCCATTAATACGCAGCAGCGTGGGCCAGGTTGCAATCGCACATTACACCCTGAGATGTACCATACTCTCGGCATAGATTTTCAACTGGTCCAACTGCTGCTGGACAAAGAAGAAATACAGCGGCTCATACGCGAGATTATAGGCAGTCCCCAGCGCACCGTAGCTAAACATACGCCGCCGGACAAGCACGCGCGTGCTGCCATCGCGCCGCCGTTCCAACAGGTACAGCGCGGTGACATCCTGCACCACACCAAGTGCCCGCTGAAGACTGAACCCACCAAAGATCAGCTTGCGGTTTTCCTCAAGCGCGATGATGCGAAAACCGCCATCCATCAGCATATCTGCTTCAGGATCGGGAATATCTTTGCGCAGGAAAGTCACGCTTGGGATACCCTGATTGGTCATCAGGTCCAGCCCGTAGTATCCGGTGCGTTCGCGGCCCATCTGGGCGATCCAGGGCCACACAGCTTCCGGCGGCGCGTCGATATTCTGCGCGTGCGTCATTTGAAAATTCGGTTCGGGGATCAGTTCGTCGCCGGGCAGCAAACGCTGCGACTCACCCAAACGTGTACCCCATTTCAACATCTGCGGGCGCAAAAAAAGCGCATACGCTGCCGCACCAATGAACAGCGGAAATCGTTTTGTTTGACTCATCGCACTCTTTCCCTCAAAACGCACAAGTAAACCTGACTCGAACTATACCGCCGCCTCAGCGACTCCGCAAACCCTTTGTCGATTCACCTGCCATTTTTATGATGATTATTTACAATATATCTCAGTGATGATTGTACGCCCGCAGACAAAAAAGGAGGCTGTCTGATGACAACCATTGAACAACGCGATTACGCACAACCTGACGTGCTGGTATCAACGGACTGGGTCGCCGCACACCTGGACGACCCCAATGTGCGCATCATCGAATCGAACGAGGACCCGCTGCTGTATACGTCCGGGCATATTCCCGGCGCGGTCGAGGTAGACTGGACCACTGACCTGAACGATCCGGTGCGCCGCGACTATCTGCACCGTGAGGGCTTCGAGGCGCTCATGGCGCGTATCGGCGTCACGCCAGACACGCTGTTAGTCTTCTACGGCGATAAAAACAACTGGTGGGCCACCTACGCCTTTTGGGTCTTTCAACTTTTCGGCCACACCAACGCCAAAATCATGGACGGCGGGCGGCTCAAGTGGGAACAGGAAAAGCGCCCCATGACGCGCGAAAAACCCACCTACCCCGCGACGGAATATCGCGCCCCGGCGCGCAGTGATGCGACCGCGCGCGTCTTCCGTGACCAGGTGCTCAAGCACGTGGAAGCACAGCGCCCGCTGGTCGATGTGCGCAGCCCGGCGGAATACACCGGCGAGCGCCTGCACATGCCGGACTATCCCAACGAAGGCGCGCTGCGTGGCGGTCACATCCCCGGCGCGAAAAACGTACCCTGGAGCCGTGCGATCAATCCCGATGACGGGACCTTTAAATCCGCTGAGGAACTGCGCACAATCTACGAGCAGGAACAGGGCCTCAAGCCGGATGATGACGTGGTCGTCTACTGCCGCATCGGGGAGCGCAGCAGCCATACGTGGTTCGTGCTGCATTATCTTCTGGGCTACAATCAGGTGCGTAACTATGACGGTAGCTGGACCGAGTGGGGCAACCTGGTTGACGTGCCCATCGAACGATAGGACAAGCTATGTCTGAGTATCCCAAAAAACTGGTGGACATCCTCGCCGATTTCGACTTCATCACCACGCGCAGCGAGCACGCCGAACTGCTGATCGACTATGCCGACCGTTTCGAACCGGTTCCAGAGCAGATCGCGGTCAGCCCCTACCCCGAAGAACACCGCGTGCCGTTCTGCGAATCCGAGGCGTTTGTGTGGGCGGTTGAACAGCCGGACGGCACGCTCAAGTTTCATTTCGCCGTCGAGAACCCGCAGGGCCTCTCCGCGATGGCGCTGGCGAGGATCCTCGACGAAGCGCTCTCCGGCGCGCCGCTTGAGCAGGTCGCGCAGGTCACGCCGGATGTCGTGCTGAAAATCTTCGGGAACGAGATCTCGATGGGCAAGGGACAGGGCTTAATGGGCATGGTGTCGATGGTCCAGACGGAAGCCCGCAAGCATTCCGGCGAATAGCCCCCACGCTTTACGAAACAACGGCAGATTCATAAGTGATCGAATCTGCCGCTGTTATTCGCTTTTTCATCTCCGCGCGCAAACGCTAAAACCGCCCGCGCATCGTGCCCTGATAGCCGGTCAGTTCGGCGTAACCGTAACCGGTCGCGTCACCGCTCACGCGCACCGCCCCCTCCCAGTAGATGATCGCGCCCTCGATCAACTCCTGGTCCGCGATCAGCGGCTCCAACCGCAGTTCAAGCGGATCATCCTCACCAATATCGACCACGATCTGCCAGCCCGCCGGGTATTCCGTGCCGGTGTTCGGGCTGGTCCACGTGTCGAGCGCCTCAATCGTGAACGACTCGGCGGGCAGATAACGCGTGGAGCCATCAGGATAGACCAGCAAACCGCCAAACGCCGGTTCGATGCCGCCACCTACCAGGCGAATCTGCCCGATCATCAACTCGCGGTGATCATTCAGGTGCAGCCCGAACCAGTCCCAGCCCTGCGCATCCAGGCCCAGCGCGCTGGTACTGAATTCGTGATCCATCCATGACACGCCGCTGACCGGGTAATTTGTGCCATCAATCGTGATCGTCCCCGCTGTGATCAGCCGCGAGAGCGAATAGTAGTAACTGGCGTTGCCGGGTTCGCTGCTCTTGGCGCTCAAGCCGCCATCCCCCTGTAACGCTGGGGGCTTGACCTGTTCGAGTTCCAGTTGCAGCGCGACCCCAGCCGTCTCAGCCTCAATCGTAGTGAGCAGCGCCGCGTCATCGCGCGCGTAGACCTGCCAGTCCTCCAGCCACACGCGGTAACGCGGCTCGGCGGTCGCACCGGCCAGCCCCGCCGCACCCCGGCTGAAGCGCTGATCCTGGTAAAAACGCGCGTTCGCCACGTCCGTCACGGTGAAGTGCGCCATATACATCTGGTTCGTGCGCCATTCAGACTCCGACTCGACCGGCTCCGGCGTGATCGCGCGCCGGAACACGGTGAACTGGAATCCGAAGCGCCGCCCCTCTTCGGTGGCGAGATTCCCGGTATAGTACCACCACTCGGTTTGATAGCCGGGGTGCGCGCCGTGATCCGCCGGGAACGACCACGCATACGGGCCGAGCGCGCGTGTATATGCGTCCAGGTCCGCCGGATTCAGCGCCAGGAAGTCCGCGTCCGCGCTGACCGCGCCAGGGTCCACGTCATCGCCCCCGGACCACAACATCACGCCCGCGATGATCAACCCGATGATCGCCAGAACAATACCCGCTCGTTGCATACAGTTTCCCTCACAACGCCGCGCTACAGGGCGGCGATCAACTTATTCGCCAAACCGTCGGTTTCCAGCAGGCCGCAGACTTGCAGCCGCGCGATCAGGTCGATCCAGTGCGCGCGGCGCGGATCGCTATCCAGCATGGGGCGCAGGATCGCCAGCGCCGCTTCAATATCAGCGTGCTCGTCCGCCAGCGCCAACGCCTGCCAGTAAGCGATCTCTTCGAGTTCCGGCGCAAGTGCGCGCGCCTGCGTCCACTTCGTCAATCCGGCGTCGCGCTGGCCGTCCGCCAGCAAGCGGTAGCCCTCGCGGTCGATCAACTGCGCGCGCCGCAGCCGTACCAACCGTCCCAGTTCCTCGACCGGCGCGGCGTGTTCATCCACACGCAGATCGTAGTCCGTCTCCCACTCCGGTATATTTTTGTCGCCGGATACCACTTTCAACGCCGCCGACTGCATCCCGCGAATATCGCCGCCCTCGCGCTGCGCCGCTTCGAGCGCGGCCATCATGCGCTGAGCGATATCGCCGCCGGTGTTCTCGTAAGCGTCCGCCATCGCCGCGACCACCGTCGCGTTGGTCATCATGTTGGCCTGCACGCTGTACCCTGCGCCGGTATGGTGCCCGGCCTGCGGAATGCAGCCCTCGCCCGTGAACGCGCTCGCCTCGCCGCTGGCATCCACCACCGCCAACTGGCGCACCCTGGCGTTATCGTCAGATGCCGTGAGCGCAGCAATCACGCGCGGCGCGGGGACGCCTTCACGCAGCATCGCCAGCGCCATCGGCCCATAACTGACATTCACCAATGACTGAGTCGCCATCGCGCCCACGCCGGGCAGCATCCAGGGCACCACCGTGCCGACCGTCATCTGGTGCGTCTGCACAGCGACCCCCAACTGCCCCGTCTCCGGATCGCGCGCCACAATACTGTACGTGCTGAACAACCGGGTATGATCAAAAGCCATTTTTACTCGCTCCTTAATGCCTGTGCCGCCGCCAGTTTACTTAAGCGCCACGCGGGATACAGCCCCGCCGCCAGCGCCGCCACCAGCGCGACGGCAAACGCCTGGGCAAACTCCTGATAGCGTAAATCCAGATCCATCGTCCAGCCAAACGACCGCACGTTGATCACGTAGATCAGGATCAACGCCAGAATCAACCCGATGGGCAGCGCCAGCACCCCCGCCGTCAAGCCCATCAAACCGGTCTGCAAAAACGTGAAGGTGCGCAGTTGGCACGGCGTCATGCCATTGGCGCGCATCACACCGTACTGCCGCGTGTGCTCAAGCTGCAACGACATTAACGCACTGAGAATGCCAATAAACGCGACAATCGTCGCCAGCAGCCGCAGCGCCACCGTGATCGCAAACGTGCGGTCGAAGACATCCATCACATTCGCGCGCAGCGCGCGGTTGCTCTGCGCCTCTAACCCGGTGCCGACTAGTGTTTCCGTCTGGAGCGTATCCAGCACGGACTCTAACTCGGTGCCCGGCTGCACATTCAGCGCCACCGCCGACAGGAACGGATCGTCGTAAAACTGCCGGTACACGTCCGCGTGCATCATCACCGCGCCCTGGTCGGCTGTATAATCATAATACACACCTACCACCGTGAACGCCTGCGCGCCCCGGTCGGTCAGCAGCGAGATCGTGTTTTTCTCGCGCGTGATATCGCGCCGGAAGGCGAACGGCTCGCTGACGACCACGTTTCCGGCTTCCAGCGCCGCCCAGAAATCGCCGCCGGGGGCCGCGTTCCAGGCGAAACGGCGCGCTCCATCGGTGATATCCACGTCCGCCGCCACCAGGTTCACGGGCGGCAGATCGGGATAATCCGGCGCGATAGCGTTCACTGAGCGCACCGTCGCCACGCGCGCGACACCATCCAGCACGGCGAGATCGTGCGCAATCGCGGGATCGATATCCATCCCAATGTTTGTACCGTCCCCGCTGTAGGGCGAAATGAAGATATCCGCCCCCAGCGTAATCGCCAGCCAGTCGGTGAGCGTGCTGCGGAAACTGCTGATCATCACGCTGACGCCGACGATCACGCTCACAGCCAGCGTCAGCGCCGCGACCGCTACCGAAGTCCGGCTGAGCGAGCGCACCACCGCGCGCGGAGCCATGCGCCCCAGCACGCCGAAGATACGCCCCATCAGCGGTACAGATGCACGCATCAACGCGACCATCACCAGCGGAGTCAGCAGCGCGCAAGCGATCAGCAGCATGAACAGCGCCGCAAAACTGACGGTGATGCTCGTAGTTTCCACGCGCAGCAGCACAAACCCCAGGCCGCCGATCAGCAGCGCACCAACCGCGGCAAAAGGCAGTAAACGCTGTGCGCCCTGCTCCACGCTGGAGCGGCGCATCACGCCGACCGGCTGCGTGCGGGTCGCCCCCCACGACGGCACAAGCGCAGCAATCAGGCTCGCCACAAGTCCGATCAACGCACCGCGTACCAGCGTCGCCGGATCGAGCGCGACCGATTCGACGTTCACGCGGAAGTACAGGTCATTGATCGTCTGCGCAACCAGCCGCACCGCCCCCTGCCCCAGGATCACGCCCAGCACCAGCCCTAACGCCGTCCCCATCGCGCCCAGAAACAACGCCTCAGTCAGAATCAGCGTGAACACCTGCCGGCGCGTCGTGCCCAATGAGCGCAGAATCCCGATCACCGGGCGGCGCTGCACGACGCTAAACGTCACTGTGTTGTAGATCAGAAACACGCCCACCAGCAGCGCCAGCAGACTCAACGCCTGCAAGTTGAGTTCGAAAGCGGCGGTCATCTGGCTGAGCGCATCCTGACTTTCGGACGGGGTCGTGATCGCTACACCCGGCGGCAGCGCCGTCTCGATCACGCTGAGATCGAAATCGTCCAGCAGGATCAGGTCTACGCGCGTGATCATGTTGGGCTGCGTGGCGATTTCCTGCGCGGTGGCGATGTCCATCAACAGCAGGTTATCGAGCGCCTGCGCGCTGAGATCGTCGCTGGGGTACAGCACACCCACAACCGTCACCGCAACTTCTGGTTGGGTGCGCGTTTGCAGCGTGATCGTATCACCGGGCTGCAAACCG